>JBMCIU010000008.1:0-16169 GCA_048616755.1 Verrucomicrobiota bacterium | reverse complement strand
CCATTTTCCGCAAAGGCAACGCTGTTCGAGGTCAAACCACGCCAAGAGATCAAGAGTTCTGAAATTTTGAATGATGAATGATGAATTTTGAATTCTGAACACCGAACCCTGAACCCTGAACACCGAACCCTGAACACCGAAACCTGAAACCAGCCTCATAGAAGGGCGTTCAGGATGGTGATGTTGGCTTTGGGGAAGGGGTAGTTGCGGAGTTCGCAGCGGGGGGTCCAGCGGGCGTTCAGGGGGGAGTTGAGGATGCCGCCGGCAACGTGCGCGCGAAAGGCCGTGAGGGTGATTCGGAAGTGGCTGTAGGCATGGTTGACCGTCGCCAGGGGGGCGTCGACGGCGATGTCCAGACCGGTTTCTTCGCGAGTTTCTCGGATGGCGGTTTGCTCGAGGCTTTCGCCCGGTTCCTGCTTGCCGCCGGGGAATTCCCAAAGTCCGCCGAGCATCCCCTCGGCTGGGCGCTGCTGGATGAGAATACGGCCCTGACCATCCTCGATAACGGCAACCGCAATGGCTAGGTGAGGGATGGGGTTGCGGGGTTCCTTGACGGGAAGGTGGGCTGTTCGATCCTCGGCCCAGGCGCGGCAGTCACCGTTCAGCGGGCATTCTGTGCAGCGGGGGTTGCGGGGGGTGCAAATGCACGCGCCAAGTTCCATGAGAGCCTGGTTGAAGTCGCCGGGCGGATGGTTGCGGATCTCGCGGTCGAGGGCCGCTCGGAGGGCACGGCGGGCCGGTTGCTTCCGAACCGGGGTATCAACGGCCAGGAAGCGAGCCATCACGCGCAAAACGTTGCCGTCCAGAACGGGTACGGCTTCAGCGTAGACAATGCTTGCAACGGCGGCGGAGATGTATTCTCCGAACCCGGGCAGTTGCCGAAGGGTCTCGGCGCTCTGCGGCAGGTCGTCTCCCCGGTCGAAATGCAGAACTTTCGCCGCCTTGTGCAGGTTGCGGGCTCGCGAGTAGTAGCCGAGCCCCTCCCAAAGCTTCAGGACATCCTGCAGATCGGCGTTGGCGAGGTCCGCAACGCTGGGGAACCGGTCTAAAAACGGTTCAAAATAGGCGGTTGCGGTTTCAACGCGGGTCTGTTGCAGCATGACTTCGCTAACCCAGACGCGGTAGAAGCTCGGAGATCGTCGCCATGGCAAGTCGCGACCGTTTTCGCGGTACCACCCCAGCAGAGGGATACCCCAGCCAGTGATTTTTTCGGCTGTTTGCGGATTCATCAAAGTGTGGAAGGCATTGCGACCACCGGCGAGGCGGGAACGGAGTGAAAAAGACGGTTGCCGAACTCATCAGAACACGTTACTATAATTCGTGCAAGCCGTCGAACCAACATCCGGACGTGCTATATGAAAAACAGCTCCGCCGAAAAGACAGAGCCATGAAAGAGCATCGTCCCATTGTTTGACTATAAGGGGCGCGGCGGTTAGCTCCTCCCTCCCTTTTTCTGATTCGCGAAATTCGCAAGATTCGCGGTTGAAATCGAGGGCCTTGGTGTGACCCGCCATTGACAATTGTACTGGCCGGTGTGAGATACGCCTTCGCCCTTGAAGAAGACACGGAAGATGTCATATTCCCACAGTCTCAAATATGGGCCCATAGCTCAGTTGGTTAGAGCAGACGACTCATAATCGCCTGGTCGCAGGTTCAAGTCCTGCTGGGCCCACCATTTTCACCTTTCCTCCTACTCTCCGTGGTGATCGAATCCCGGATATTGTGGGCACAGCCTGAGTTTTTCATGCTCCGATCCTATCGGCATCTGTACATCCATGTTCCCTTCTGCGCGGCCAAGTGCGACTACTGCGCCTTTTACTCCGTGCCGTGCGCGGACTCCGCAAACCTGATTGCGGGGTACTTGGACCGCTTGGAAGAGGAAATCGCGACACGTATCGCGCGGTGCCGGGGGTTGCAGTCGATCTTTATCGGAGGCGGGACCCCCTCGATTCTGTCGCCGAGCCAACTGCGCCGACTGTTGCGGACTACGGCGGGCATACCCCGCGACGACAACATCGAAATCACGGTGGAATGCAATCCGTCATCCTTGGACGCCGAGCGGATTGCCGCGCTGGCCGGCTGCGGGGTGAATCGTCTCAGCCTGGGAATCCAAAGTTGGGATGCGGACCTTCGGCGAACCTTGGGACGGCACACCGAGCTGCGAAGTCCGCGGGCATTGGTTGATCGCATTCGCGCGGAGGGGATTGAGCGTATCGGGGCCGACTTGATCTACGCCATTCCCGGCCAGACGACGCAGCAGTGGTGCGAAGACCTAAAGCGCACTGCCGACTTGGGCGTGCAGAGTCTGTCCGCATATGCCCTTTCCATCGAGGAGGGAACTCGGCTGGCCGCCGGGCCGGAGGGAAACCGATCGACGGATGAGGAAAGCGCTGTTGCGATGTGGCACAGCTGCGACGCGATCTTGGCACCCTACGGGCTGCAACGATACGAAGTCTCCAATTTCGCCGTACCCGGTTGCGAGTGTCGCCACAACGAGCGCATCTGGCATGGCGACACCTACCTCGGTTGCGGTCCGGCCGCCTGTTCCTTCGACGGGGAAAGCCGTACCGCAAATCCCGCGGACCTCGATGCCTGGCTGAACGGCGCCGCCGCGCAGGCGGATATCCTGCCGCCGGATCGGCGCGGCGCGGAGATTCTCGCGTTCGGGTTGCGCACCACCACCGGATGGACCATCAATGAGTACCGAAAGACGACGGGATTTGATCCGTATAACCTGTGTGGGGATGAACTGAGAACCCTATGCGCGCAGGGGCTGCTTGAATGTACCGACACCACCATACGCCCCACTCAAAAAGGACTTCTTTTCGCCGATACCGTGTGCGAATCCCTGCTGCGCTAACCGTGCGCGCTTCTCGTGCGCGGAGGACCGCGCCCTGTACTTGGCTGTCACGCTGTCGCGAGCTCGGAATTCTTGATTTGCAGGAAGATTCAGCGGCACCATTTTCCTGCAAACCGCCCCGTTCAAGCATAAGGGATCAAGATCTCTGGAGGTAATGATTAAACAGTTTTTGTCGCGTGGGTGTTGTGACTGCGAGGTCGAAGCGGTCTTCGACTTGTTCTCGCGCTCGCTGTCGGCGGGCACTGGCCTCTTGTGGAGCGCAATGCGCAAAGGCGTCCAACGCCTCCGCCAAATCCTCCACGTTTGCGGAGTTCGCAATCCAGGCTGTGTCGGTGCGCGCGATATCCGGAAGTCCTCCGGTCGGCGTGGCAATAACGGCAAGGCCTGTTGCCATGGCTTCCAAGGCAACGTTCGGTATGCCGTCGCGGTCGCCGTTGTCGGCAATGCGGGCGGGCAGGATCAGTGCATCGGCTTCGGCGAATTCCTGTTGGAGTTTTGCCGTGGGCAATGGGAGTCGCCAAGTGATATGCTCGGCAATTCCCAGGTCTCGCACCAAAGCCTGCAGGCGTGGTTTTTCGCTGCCGCCGCCGATCATTGTCAACTGCCAACGAGGGCGGGAACCGGGCTGTTCGGCCCACCGGGCCAAGGACCGCAGCAGGAGGTCGAGTCCTTTTTTTGGAACCATGCGCCCTGCCCAGAGAAAGCGAATCTTCCCGTGGCTTGATGGGGGCTCGACAAAGGGCCATTCCGACAGCGGCAACCCGTGATGGATGAGATGAAGCCGGTCGCGCGCAACGGCGCCCTGACGCAGCAGCTCGTGCTCCGCGGCAGAATTGCAAACCGTGACGAATCGGGCATCGCGCAGCAGCTTAGGCAGGGAGTATTTGCAGCAGAAGACATCGCGGGCATGGGCGCCAACGCTGTGGGAAATTCCCAGCCGCTCCGCCGCGGCACGCGCCAAGTACGCAGGCAGATCGCAAAATTCCGCGTGGATGTGACGCACGTTGTGTTGTTCGCAGTGGCGCAGGAGGGGGCGCAGCGCGGAACGATGGCGCAATCTGGTGCCCAGAGTGGACAGCGAGCGCGGCAGGCGAGGATGCGAGCGTCCGACGGCCTGTGAGGCGACGGCTGGAGTCAGAATGTCCACACTTGGATGCGCCGGAGCAGCAACAGTCGAGGTCGAGGATGCGGTTGGCGCATTCACGCTCGGCAATCCGCGCAGAGCGGCCACGCGAAATCGGCAGTCCAAGGAGCACAGTGACTGTATTCCTCGATACAGAAACGCTTCGCTCCACACCGGGTATTCGGCCAGCAAAATCAGAATGGCGCCTGAGTCGTCGTTCATGAGCATGGTTTGGCACATGGTCTGGAGTATCCGAACGCGTTGCGCGCGGGGCGTCTCGGGGGTTGTTCGGTTGCTGTCTGGTGCTGCCGGGCTCTATCCGGCTTTACCGGTTTTTACCTGGCTCTGCCGGGCTTTGCGGGGCTTTGCTGGGCTATTCGGAGAAGAACCGTTTGGCTTTTTTGAGGAATTTTTTCAGCTTCGGATAGGTATCTTCCGAGGTGGCGTCTTCGAATTCCTGCAGCTTTTGGCGCTGGTCGGCATTGAGTTTGGTCGGCACTTCGACGATGACGTGGACGTGCTGGTCGCCGCGTCCGCCGCCGCGCACGGACGGAATGCCTTTGCCGCGCAGGCGGAAGACCGTGCCGTTCTGTGTACCTGGGGGGATTTTGATCTCCGCGGTGCCGCTGAGGGTGGGCACTTTGACCATACCGCCGAGCGCGGCTTTCGTGAATGGGATGGGGATGTCGCAGTGCACATCCGAACCGTCCCGACGAAACAGGTCGTGAGGACGCACGTGAATGACCACGTAGAGGTCGCCGGAAGGGGCGCCGCGCGGTCCGGCTTCGCCCTCGTTGGGCACGCGCAGGCGGGAGCCGGTATCCACGCCCGCCGGGATGTGTATCTGGATGCGCTTGCGGCTTTGCACGCGTCCTTCGCCGCCGCAGGCGGAGCACGGCGACTCGATGGTTTCGCCCTGGCCTCGGCAGTAAGGGCAGGCTTGGCGGACACTGAAGAAGCCCTGCGACATGGTGACTTGGCCTGCGCCGCGGCAGTGGGAGCAGGTTTTCGTGCTGGTTCCAGGCGCGGCGCCGCTGCCGCCACAGGTCGAGCAGGTTTCCGCGCGTGGAATCTGGACGGTGGTGTCGGCGCCGAAAACGGCATCTTCGAAGTTCACCTCCATGTCATACCGCAAGTCGGACCCTCGTTGCGAACGTGCTCGTCTGCCGCCGCCGCCACCGCCGAAAAACTCATCAAACATACTGCCGCCGAAGACTTGGCTAAAGATGTCGAACGGATCTCCGCTCGGTCCTCCACCTGCCGGTCCCTGCCGATTGGTAAAGGCCTCATGTCCGAACTGGTCGTACTGCTTGCGTTTGCCCTCGTCGCCGAGGACTTCGTAGGCTTCGGAGACCTCCTTGAATTTGTCCTCGGCCGCCTTGTCGCCCGGATTTTTGTCGGGATGGTATTTAACGGCGAGTTTTCGGTATGCCTTTTTGATCTCGTCCTGTGTGGCAGACTGCGAGATGCCCAGGATGTCGTAATAGTCCTTTGCCATGGAAACTGATAGTCCTGTCTTCGGTTCGTTGATCGTGTTTTTGCGTGATGAGTAGGGCGTGCGGCGCCAACGCTGGAAATATACGCCGCTTCATTGCTGCTTCAGCTGTCGCCGCTGTCGTCGCTGTCGTCGTTCGGCGCCTCTTCGGGGCCTTTGCTGACCACCACGCTCGCCGGTCGTATCAGCCGGTCCCCGAGTCGATATCCGGGTTTCCACTCGCGCACGACGGAGCCCGGAGGGAGCTCTTCATTGGGTTCTTCGGCAACGGCATGATGCAGCGCGGGATCGAAGGGCTGCCCTTCGGCTGAAATCTGCTCCACGCCGAGGTTTTGGAAGGCCCGCTCGAATTCTTTGAGGATCATGTCCATTCCCTGTTTCAGCGTAGCGGTATCGCCGCTGGTTTCGGCATGGTTCATGGCCATCTGAAAGTGATCGAACACAGTCAGGAACTCCTCGATAGTGCCTGCTTTGGTGGCGGTGCGGCTATCGGCGATTTCCCGTTGGGTGCGCTTCCGGTAGTTGTCGATTTCGGCGCGTGCCCGCACGTAGCGGTCATTGGCTTCCTGCAGGTCGCGTCGCAATCCCTCGAGTTCGTTGTCCGGGGCGGCGCTTTCGCCGGCGGAATTATCCTGTAGCTCGTCGACGTCGGCGGTCGCGTCTTCCGGGGAGTTCTGTTGGTTGTTTACGGGTTGAGGATCGACTGTTTCCTTGTCTTTCTTTTTGGCCATGATTTGAGATGCTCGTTAACGGTTTGAGTTGTATCGGTCGCCTTGGGCTGGGTACAAGTACATGGTACGGCCCCTATTCGTGGGGGGCCATTCCGAATCCGCGACTCAGGTTTTAATCAGGGATGTACTGTGATGCGCCGCCGCGGAATTTCAATCTTTTGCAGGCAACGTGTCCTCGTCTTGACGGTCTTCGTCCCGGCGGTCTTCGTCCCGGCGGTCGGAACTGTTTGCCAGCTCTTCCTCCAAGGGGACCTGGCGCTCAATATCGCAGAGCTTTTTGTCCGCGCGCAACCGGATTAGATCGGCGAGGATGCGCCCGCTTTCGACGAGGACATAATCATCAAGTCGCCAAATATTTTGGCTTTCCTCATCCTGGTCGGAATCCTCGTCGTCCGACGGTTCGAGGATCCCCTCCGGGGTTTTGTCGGCAAAGCGTTCGGAGAATTCCTCCTGCTGCCGGTGATATTCGGTGCGAGCTTCGCGCTGGAGCGGAACACGTTTTTGTTTTTGCCGTTCGCCGAAAAAGTTGATTTTTTCCATCCGTTCCGCGTAGGCTTCGCTTTGCTTTCGGCGGTCGCGGGAGCGTTGTCTCAGGCGTTCAAGATATGGGCTAACGCTGTCGTCCCGGCTGTATTTGACCGGATCAATTTGGCTCCAGGGCATGGGGTTTGAGAGGCTGCGCTCGCCCAATTCGAGATGGTCCGAGTAATCCGGGAAGACAATGTCTGGTTCGACTCCCCGAAGCTGAGTGGCCTCGCCATTGATGCGATAGAACTTTCCGACCGTAATTTTGAGCGAGCCCGGCGGTTTTTCATTGAAAGGAGCAGGCAGGTTCTGGAACTCGCGTTCGAGGTGATACAATGTCTGAATCGTGCCCTTGCCGTGAGTGGCCTCGGTGCCGACAATCACCGCCCGCCCCATGTCCTGAAGAGCGGCGGCAACGATTTCGGACGCCGAAGCGCTGCGTCGGTCCACCAGAATGGTCAGAGGACCGGAGAAAACAGTTTCGCCGTCCTTGTCGCGCAGCACTCGAACTTCCCCGTTCGAGTAGCGAGCCTGCACAACCGGTCCCTTGGTGAAGAACAGCCCCGCCAAGTCCACGGCTTCGGTTAGACTGCCGCCGCCGTTGCCCCGGAGATCAAGGACCACGCCGTCAAGATCGTCCTCTGTCGCGTGCTTTTCAATCAGTCGCCGCACATCGCGCGTGGAGCTTTTGAAGTCCTGGTCGCGGTTTTTTTCACCCTCGAAGTCACGATAGAATGACGGCAAAGAGATCAGCAGGATGCGATTGGCCGGCTGATTTTCGTCGTTGTCGTTGTCGTTGTCGTCTTCAGCCTGCACGGGGTACCCGCACTCATCAATGGGCAGCAGCTCGGCCTTCGCCTCCTGCGCCTTGAGCTTGACTTCGTCGCGCACCAAGTCGATGTGCACCGGCACCGCGCCCAAACCTTTTTCCGCCTCGATAACGGTCAGAACCACTTTTGAGCCCTTGGGTCCGCGGATGAGATCGACGACCTTGCGCAGGGGCATATTGATCACGTCAACGGGGTTTTCGTCGTCCTGGGAAACCTCGATAATGCGGTCGCCGGGCTGGAGGCGCCCGTCCCGCTGTGCGGGGCCGCCGGGAATGATGTCGGCGATTTTAACATATCCGTCCTCGGTGGTCAACAGCGCGCCGATGCCCTCGAGAGAGAGTTTCATGTGGATGTCGAAGTCCTCTTCGGTATCCGGGGCCATGTAGGATGAATGCGGATCGTAGACTTGAGCCAAGGCTAGCAGGAACAACTCGAGGACTTCGATGGAGCTTCGGTCCTCGAACAGGGTCTGTTGCCGATTGAAATAATTTAGCACGCGTTCTTCGGGCGTTTTTTGCGTCGTGGCGGGTTTTGCGGCAGTGTCTTTTGGGTCATCCTCCTCCGCATCGGTCTCGCCGTTGCCGGACTCGTCCGTGTCGGCGTCGCTCTCGTCTTTGGCGTTGTTCGCGTCGTTCGCGTCGGCATTACTTGCCTCGTCCTCCTTCGCATCCTTGTCATTGTCCTCCTGAGCGTCGTCGTCGCTTTCCTCATCTTCGGCACTATCGATCAGGGAATATGTCAGCAGGAGATTTTTGACCTGTTTTCGCCACAGTGTTTCGCGCTCGCGCTTGTCTGCGGGCCAATCGGCTTCGGAGCGATCAGGCACATAAAACTCTTCCTTGGTGAGATCAACGCCATTGTCGAGCAGTGACTCCACGTACTGCGCCCGCTCTTTCACCCGCTTGAGGAACAACTCGTAAACTTCGTAGGCGAAATGAATGCGGCCCATCTGCAACAGGTTGTCGAGCCGTTCGCTCACATGCGCGAAACTCTCCAAATCCTCGGCCAGGAACGTGGAGCGTTGCGGATCCAGCAAATTGAAGTATTCCTTGAAGAATTGTTCGGAAACGTCGTCGTTCAGCTTTTGGTGGGAATAATGCATTTTCGGCAGGCGCATGGCCACGGTCCGAGCGATCAGTCGCTCGAATGCGTCTCCCCGCTCCGGCGCGTCCTTCGCTGCGGAAATGCCGCAGGCAAGGGTGAGGACGAGCAAAAGCAGTCGCGGACTCGCCAGTGTTCGCAGGCGTATAAGGGAACGACGATTATTGCAGGAATTCAGTGGGGTTGATGAAGTTGTTCGCATGCAAAACCTGTATTTGGTAGTTGGCGAGCCTCCCAAGATCGACAAGGGGGTTGCCCCTTCGACAAGGCGTCGTATCCTCGGGGCTCCAACTGTAGTTTTTCTTGTTTTGGTCGTGACTTGTTCCGGCGTTCGCACTGGCGTCGCCGGCTTACTTGGACCCGCCGGATCCGTCTCGGTTTCCATTCGTGCCTTCCGGCCTTCGGCGTCCTTTTTGAAGTAGACGCACTTCGCGAATGTGGTTGGGCGCGGCCGCTAGAATTTTTTCGACCAGTACCGGCTTGTGCTCGCGCTCGAGCACATACATCCAAGCGGGGTGGGAAACCTCGACAAGAAGGCGCTGATTTTGGAGCGAGTCAGGCGCGGTATATTTTGCGAGGTCCGCACCGACGATGTCCGCCCATTCGCGCCGCAGCCGTTCCAGCAACGCCCGTTCCGCTCCGCCGGTTTTGGCCATCAGTCGGTCGATATCCTCTGCGATCAAGTGCGCGGGCTGCTGTCGTTCGACAATTTCCTCGCTGACCCAGCTGTTCCCGTACCACTCGCGCAGAAGCCATTCGCGTCTGCGTTCGCGCATACTGGGCCGTCGCCGCCAATGGGTTTTGCGCCGGTTATCCTCGCGCCCCATCCAATATTGCTGGTCTTGTTCGGGTGATTTACTCACTGTAAAAATGCTCTTGCGATGATAATGTACGCCAATTCAAAAATCCACGATACGCGTACAATAGTTCGGATCGGCAAAAATTCCGCCGACAGTCAGTGCACGGAAATATTTTAACCATGGATTCAGACCGTTTATTTCCTCTGAATTCGGAGATATCCCATGACAGTCAAGCCCCTGCTGACCAAATCAGCGCGCGATGACGCCCCGGCACGCGTGGCCCTTTTCCTCAGTGGTCACGGCAGTAACGCCGAGAAAATCCTCGAGTTGCAGCGGGCTCGCGAGAATCCCGCGTTCGAGGTGGTCGCGCTGGTAACCGACGCGCCACCCGAGCGCAGTCGCGCTCGCCTGCTCGCTGAACGCTTTGCCGTACCCGTCGTGGAAAATGACATTCGAGCCTTTTATCGCGACCATGGTCTAACGCGGGTGACTCTGCGCAGCGAGGAAGGCCGCGCCGTTCGAGAGGCATGGACCGACGCGGTCCGCAAGCAACTGGCACAGTTTGCTCCCGACTTCGGCGTTCTCGCCGGCTTTGTGCCGCTAACCAATTTGGTAGGCGACTTCCCCTGCCTAAATGTCCACCCCGGGGACCTGACGTATATCAAGAACGGGGCGCGCCACCTGATTGGGCTGCACACCCTGCCGGTCGAACGCGCCATCCTGGAGGGGCTGGACTGTCTGCGCAGCAGTGTCATTCTTGCCGAACCCTATGCCGGCGACGGCGGCAACATGGACTCCGGTCCGCTGCTCGGTTTGTCACCGTCCGTGCCCGTCGATTTGCAGGGGCATTCGCGCGAGGCGCTGGCCGATTGTCTTTGCAAACGGCCGGAAAAGCGTCCCAAGGGCGGTTTCGGCGATGATTTGGAGCGGGTTGCCGATCACAACCTGACCCGATTGAAGGAAAGGGGGGATTGGATCGTGCTGCCATCCGTAGTTGCGGACTTCGCGGACGGGCGCTTCGGATTGGACTCTGAAGGCGGGTTGCAGTATCGAGGCCGGAACCACAAGTGGTTCCCAATTCGCACAGTCGAATATCTGCCCGACGGCAAAGAATTGATTTTCCGATCCGGACTATAGCCGAAGTGGGCGCGCCACACGGGACGCACGACCAATTTTCGCGAATATAAAATTCAAGTTCAGGACAAATAAACGGGGCGCCGTTTAAGGCGTTTGGTCCGAGCTGCGAGTATGGGCTTATACAAAAACAAAGGATGAATCATGAAGGGAGCAACAATTATCGCAAAGAGCCTGCAGGAACTCGGCGTCGACTGTGTCTTCGGCTACACCGGAGCGGCCATCCTGCCGGTGATGGATGAGCTGGGCAAAAGCTCTATCGACATCGTTGTCACCTCGAACGAGCAGTCCGCCGCCTTCGCAGCCGCCGGATACTCCCGGTCAAGCGACAGTGTCGGCATCGCCATCGTCACCTCGGGGCCGGCCATCACCAACACGCTGACCGCCGTGGCCGATTCGTTTGCCGACGGGATCCCCATAGTGGTCATTGCCGGACAAGTTCCGGAGCACAAAATCGGTACGGACTCGTTTCAGCACATCGACGTTGCCGCCGTCTTCGGTCCCACCGCCAAGAGCGTCGTCTCGGTCAACAGCATCGGCAGTATCGAAACGGTGATCAAAAATGCCTGGTTCCTGGCCCAGTCCGGCAAACCCGGCCCGGTGGTTATCGACATGCCGATCAACCTGCAGCAGACAACCAACCAGTTCGAGGGCGATAACGTCGACGCCTTCGCACGGGTCTACGACGACGAGAGCCATTTGTCGGACCGGCAGTGCGAACAATTCTTCGAGCTGCTGACCGCAGCCGAGCGTCCGCTGCTCTATCTGGGCGGCGGCCTCAACTCGGTCCGCGGCAGCGCAGCCATCCGTCGCTTCAACGAGTCCTTTCATATTCCCTCGGTCAACACCCTGATGGCCAAAGGCGTGGTGGACGAGACCGATCCGGGGGCTCTGGGGCTGCTGGGCATGTTCGGCACGCCCTACGCCAACAAGATTATCCAGGACAACGACTTCTTCTTCGCCATCGGCGTGCGCTGGGACGACCGGGTCGCTGAAAAAGTCGGTTTCGCCATCCACTCGAAAATCGCCTACATCGACGTCAACCCGCGGAAGATGTATCAGATTCGCGGCGAGCGCAGGCCTGAGTTCACGTTCCTCGGCGACGCGGCTATTGCGCTCGACGACCTGACCCGCTACGCGCGGCGCAACTCCATTGCGCTCGACATAGACGCCTGGATTCAACATGCCGAAACGCTGAAGCGCTCCTGGCCGCTAAACTATCGGCGAGACAGCGACAGCATCCAGCAAGCTGAGGTGATGGACCAGCTGAACCGTCGCGTTACCAACGATATGCTGTTCACCACCGGTGTCGGCAACCACCAGCTTCTGGCCGCGCAATACCTGCGGATGAAGCACCCCAAACGTTTCCTGACCTCCGGAAGCTTCGGTACCATGGGCTTCGGCATGCCGGTGGCCGTCGGCGCCTCCCGCGCTAACCCCGGGGGAAAAACAATCGTAATCGACGGCGACGGCAGCTTCCGGATGAACATGGGAGAAATGCACACCATCGGCACCCTGAATCTGCCAATCAAAATCATCCTGCTCAATAACCATAGCGACGGCATGGTGCGAAACCTCGAAGACATCGTTTGCGAGGGACGTCATTCCGCCACTGAACGGCAATGCGACGTCGATTTTGCCGCCATGGCGAAAAATTGCCGCTTTCAGTTTGCCGAACGCGTGAGCGACCGCCGCGACCTGGAGTCGGCACTCGACGCTCTGCTGGCCAGCGCCGGTCCCGCTTTGCTCGAGGTCGTCACCGACATCGACGAGATGCTCTATCCCGTCGTTCGTCCCGGCGGTTCCTATGCCGACATGAATCTGGGACCTTACATCCACGAAGTGTCCGCGTGAAAAAGTTCAGAGATCTTGAACCCTATTGGGATTCTGAACTCAGATTGCATGGAACCGGCGGAAGTTCTCGATGGTTCCATTAGACGGTAAGGTAGTCGCGGCAGGCAATTTTAATGAGGCGGCGGCATCTTGACGTTGGCGTCAAACCCGCTATATTGGCCGCGATTTTGTTTTCAGCAGCGCGCGTAGTTCAGTCGGCTAGAACGCTACCTTCACACGGTAGAGGTCACAGGTTCGAGTCCTGTCGCGCGCACCATTCCCGCCTTTCCGACTGTTCAAGGACTCGGAATCCTCTGTTTTATTGTTATTATTGTTAACGGAGAGCGCCATGAACGAAGAACTGCGAAACGCCGTTTGTGAAGCCAATTTGGAGCTGCGGCACGCTGGTTTGGTGACGCTGACTTGGGGAAACGTCAGCGGAGTTGACCGCGAGCGCAACATTATGCTGATCAAGCCCAGCGGGGTGAGCTACGCAGATATGACGCCCGAGGACATGGTTCCCGTTTCTCTCGAGGACGGAACGGTGCCTGCGGAGTGCGCCCTGAATCCTTCTTCGGACACCCCCACGCATCTGCTGCTCTACCGGGCATTCCCGGAACTGGGCGGCATCGTTCACACCCACTCGACAACCGCCACTAGCTGGGCGCAGGCGGGCCAATCCATCCCGTGCTTCGGAACCACTCACGCCGACCATTTTTACGGCCCCGTGCCCGCTACGCGCCCGCTGTCCGACGAGGAAATTACGGACGAATATGTGGCGAACACCGGGCGCGTCATCATCGAGCACTTTCAGTCCCGCGGGCTTCATCCGCTGCATGTGCCCGGCGTGCTGGTAGCCAACCACGGCCCGTTCACGTGGGGGAACAGTCCCGCCGACGCGGTGCACAATGCCGTCGCCCTCGAAGAAATCGCGCGGATGGCGTTGGAGACGCTCGCGCTCAATCCCGAGCAGCCCGCCATCCCGCACGCGCTGCTTAACCGCCATTTTCAGCGCAAGCACGGTCCAAACGCCACGTACGGTCAGCGATAAGCAAAGCGCCCCAGCCTGATCGTGGCTCTGCCTTTTAGGCGGAGCAGTGGGGTATTGTTCTCAAAGATGGATGTCCGAGTCTGCCCCGGTCGACGAAGAAACCACGTTGCGCCCCTTCAGAGATCAATCGTTCGGAAGTTCTGGACGGCGGCGCCCTACGGGCAGGGCGCGACCTCGGCGGGCCGCAGTTGTTTGGCGAGGCCAACACGGCCGGCTGCCGGGCCGGTCACGTTCTCCCACTGCTGTACAAGTTCACCGCTGAGCGGACAGTAGTCCACCACATTCAGTTTGCCGGCCATCGGGAGAGAGCCGGCGCACACCTCCATGGCGCAAGCTGTCACATCCCGTCGAAATGGGGTATGGATGTGTCCGCACAGGGCCATGTCGAGGCGCTCGGAGGCCAACAGCTCCGCGATGTGGTTGTCCCCATCCAGTCGACGGCGCCGAACAAGCGGGTTGCCCGCCGCGTCGCGCGACGGAAAATGTCCCACTAGGATCCGTCGTTCCGCAGGTTCTCGTTTCGGCTCGGTCTGAGCTTCCAGCCACTGGCGCGTCAGCGCGGACAATTCGCCGGTGGACTTCCACGGTGCTCGGGGATGCGCCTCGTTGACGAATAGCAGGCGCAGTTGCCCGCGCCTCACCTCCTGCGGCAGAGAGTCCAAGAGCAATCGTTCGCCGTTTAGAGCGGCAAAAGTATCCTTAAATGCCCTTCGGCAGCGATGATTGCGCACGTACGCATCGTGATTGCCTGGCAGGGCGAAGAACTCATAGGCGCGGCTGCCGTAAAGCGGCTTGAGGATTGCTCGCGCGGCCTCGAATTCGACGGGCGCGCCCACGCAAGTGAGGTCGCCGGTGCAGACCACCAAGTCCGGTTGGAGCGAGCGTACGCGCGGCACGGCCAATCGGATCAGTTCCTCATTCATTGAGCCGCGTCGGCGGATGAGAAAGTTGAGAAATCCCAGCAGCCGCTTGTCGAAAAGTGCCGTGGCATCGTCCGGCAAACGGCCAATGTGAATGTCCGAAAAGTGAACGATACGCATGAGGGAGCATTTCTCCTGAAGCCTCACAGCTCCAGATTTTGCATGGCCTTGATTTCCTCCTCCATGAAATCCGTATCCGCGCCCGACGTGCCTTCCAACCGTTCCTCTGCCCGATCCAGTGCGCGGGCTTCGCTGATCAGGTAAGCGGCGAACAGCATGTCGCGCCGGATCGGATCATCGCCCTCCGCGCGCTCCCAAGCTTCGTTGAACAAGCGCGCCATGGCGGCCGGCTGAACGTCCTCGAATTGCACATTGGCGACACCCGACTCGTTTCGTCTGAAGATTCCTTCCTCGTACACCTTCCTGGTATAGCGCAGGAAGACGCTGCTGTTACTAATGTAATTGACCTTCATATCGACGAAATTGTCGGCGTTCGGCCAATTTTCGGGCAGGCATTCGAATCCTCTGAGCCGTTCATCGGAACCGCTTACGGTATCGAAGCACTCCTTCGCCATCTGAACCATCCGCTCCATATTCTTTGCCCACTGCGAAAATTCCTTCTCCTCTACCGACTGCAATGCCAGGGGCGCCAAGCTTGCGCGCGAGTACTCCCGTTTGCGGCAATTCTCGACAACTTGGCGTCGAATGGCGTTGCGGCGCTGGTTGAGTCTGGCGAGTCGCTGCTCTTCGCGCTCACGTTCGCGCTGCTGCTCGAGTTCGCGTTCTTTTTGGCGTTCTTCGGCTTCTTGGCGTTCGCGTTCGCGTTCGGCCTCGATGCGGGCCTGTTCAACCAATTTTTCGGAGCGTTCTTCCCATTCCCGTCGCTGTTCGCGAATTTTTGGTTCGCGCAGCTGTCGGACTTGTTGCTCCAAGGCCGGCGCCACGAGTTCACGCAACCGCGCGACTACTGCAGAATCGGGGTCCGCGCCGCGCACATACCCATCGGCCAGTTCCAGGGCCTCGTCAAACTCTTCAGCCTTCATTAGTGATTCTGTTTCGGCAACTAGAGACTCCGCACGGTCGGGCGCCTCGGAATCGCCGTTCTCGGCCACTTTGTACACAAAGGTGTAATACCAATATGCTCCGCCGCCGCCGAGCACCAGCAATATCAGAATTGTCAGAAGTGCCTTGACGCCTCGGTTGGAACCCTTTCCGCCCCCTCCCTTGCTTTGGCGTTCGAACGGAGCGCTTTGTTCGGCGTCGCTCGACTCAGCCGCCTTCCGAGCGGCCGCGGTTTCGCCGGCTCGGAACTGAGGTTTGCTGTCGCGGCCCACTGTGATCTTGCGCTTGCCGGCGGATGATGTCGCGCCCGCCTTGCCGCCTCCTTCCTTCGCATCTTCGGCGGGGGCTCGCGTTGGTCCCCGACCAGTGCTGCTCGATGGGCTCGGGCGTTTGCCGCGGCTGACCTTTAGCTTGCGCTTAGGGCGCGTCCCGCCGCTGCCGGTCCAGATCCGCCATCTTCGGCACGATCACCTGCTCGATCGAGCGGGCGAAGGCGTGGCAGTCCTCCGGCTGGTAGTCGAAGCGGCCAAAGGCCTTCCACATGTACGCCCGGTAGTCGGGGAGGTCGGCGTTGTGGGCGATCTGCTGCCGCAGCGAGAGCAGGTCGTCGAAGGTCGACTCGATCGGTTCGCGGTCCTCGAGCCGACGCCCGGTGGTCTTCTCCCACACCTCCTGCCGCAGGCCGCGGTCGGTGTCTTCGAGCA
>JBMCIU010000007.1:0-16670 GCA_048616755.1 Verrucomicrobiota bacterium | reverse complement strand
CCGAACCGAAGGCAATTCGGTACCACCTAGTCTTCCGCGAGATCAAGAGTTCTGAGCCTAGGGTCTGCGACCCTGAGGTTAGGATGCCTTCCTCTTCTTTGCGGGCTGAAAGTCCGCACCATCTTTGGCGCCGCGGTCGTTGTCGATTGGAGCTGCGGACCTTCAGCCCGCCTGTAGTTTCGACGTCCGTACCCAGGGCTGGGAGCCCTGGGCGGGCAGGGTTCGGGCTTTCAGCCCGGCGTTCCGTCCCCGCGAAACGGGGTTACTCTTCGGGTGAATCGGGACAGGAGTCGATGTCGCCGTCGGGGAAAAGCATGGCGTCGGCAAACTCATCCTGGAATGCGGGGTCGAGGGACAAGTCGAGGTGTTCGCAGCGCTGTCGAATATCCTCGGCGTGGCGCTGCTGATTTCTGGACAGCAGGGCAAGCTTTGCCCCCAGCGAGGCGGCGTTGCCGACGAAGTGGATGCGATTGCAGGGAACCTGGGGTAGCAATCCGATTCGACGGGCATTGGCCCGGCGGATGTAGTTGCCGAAGGCGCCGGCCAACAGAACTTCGTCCAGATCTTCGGGAGTCAAATCCAATTTCTGGAGTAGGACGTTGATCCCTGCGCGAATAGCACCGGCGGCCAGTTGGAGTTCGCGAATGTCCGCCTGCCAGAGGCAGATATCGTCGCGAGTGGCGCTGTCGTCGGCGTATGCGAGAATGAATCTGCGCTCGGCCTTTTCGCCTTGGAGGCGTTCGCGGATGTCGGCCGAGAGTCCGGCGGGAAGGTCGTCTTCGGAAACGAATCGTCCGCTTTGCTGGATAATCCCTGTTCGCAGCATTTCGGCAACGGCGTCGATGAGTGCGGTTCCGCACAGTCCGGCGGGTCGCGTATTGCCGATGACGTTGATTTGCAATTCGTTGCCGACAACAACCTTTTCGATGGCGCCTGCGCGCGCTCTCATACCGTGAACAATGCGGGCGCCCTCGAGGGCCGGTCCCGCAGCCGTAGAGGTGGCGTGCAGGCGGTTGTTTCTCCAAAGCACCAGCTCGCCGTTGGTGCCGATATCCACGAACAGGCAGGTTTGGTGCTCGCGTCCGGGCGACTCGGCCAAGAGGCCGGCGACGGTGTCGCCGCCAACAAATGCACCAATCTGAGGAAAAACATAAAGCAGTGCCTGGGGATTGGCCTTGAGCCCGATCTCCGCCGCGTTGAATCGCCATCCCTGATCGAACACCTGGACGAAGGGCACTTCGCCCAGCGGCGAGCAATCGAGACCGCAAAGGATTTGCTGCATCGTGGAGTTGCCGGCCACGGCGATGTCGTAGATTCGATTGTGAGAGATGTGCTCGGTATCGGCGAGGCGCGCGATGATTTCGTTCATCGTCTCAACCAAGGCGGTCTGCATGTCGCCGAGCGCTTCGGGTTCCTCGCGCATGCGCAGGATGCGCGTGATGACATCGTCTCCGTAGGCCACTTGGGGATTCATTTCAGAGATTGCGCCCAGCTCGCGGTTGCGCCTCAGGTCCATAAGGGTTCCGACCACGGTTGTGGTGCCAATATCGAAGGCCACGCCGTACAGTTTGTCCTCGGTGTTTTTTTTCTCGAGCCGCAGCAGCCATTCGCCTGCGATGACCGCGGTTCCTTGCCAGTTGTTTGCGCGCAGGAAAGCGGGCAGTTTGCGGAGCTGTCCCAGCGACACGCGAATGTCTCCGACCGCCGCGCGCAGACGGGTCAGATCGGCTTCGGGATGATGCCGGTCCGGCTGGATGAGTTCAAAGTAGGCTTTGCGCACCACCGGATCCAGTTCCCCCTTTTCCCAGGAGTCCGCCATCAGTATTTGCTGGTGATCGGAAGAAAGCGATTCGGCGGGCACCTCGATGACGCAGGCGGACTGAATTTTGGCCTGGCAGCCCAGCCGCCACCCCGCTGCGATGTCCGCAGGAGTGAAGAACTTTTCGGCCGCGGCGGAGGGTGGGCAATCGCCCTGGACCACGCGCACGGCGCACTTGCCGCATGTCCCGTTATTGCCGCAGGGCGTGCGCAGAATCAGCCCCGCGCGACCGGCGGCTTCGATAATCTCTGTGCCCGGCAGCTCGTAGACGTGCCGCCCGCCGGGCTGGAATGTAACTCGAACTTCCTGTTCTTTACGCATGGGTGGCGACTTCTATGGGTTATCCAAGGCTCCGCTCAAGGGCAACCGACCAGCGTTTACCATTCGCGCAGTTTCCGTGAGGTGGTGACACCGAGAGAATGATAGATCCTGACTGCGGCATCGGACCGATTAAGAGTGTAGAAGTGAATGCCCTGAACCCCATTGTCGAGAAGGTCCATGACTTGCTGGGTCGCCCAGTGAATTCCGACGTTCTCGATGTATTCCTCGTCTTCTGCTCGATAGATGGCCTTGAGCAGCTTGGCGGGAATGCGCGATCCCGCGGCCAAGTCGGACATTTTGTACATGGCCTTTTTGCTGGTAACCGGCATGATCCCGGCAATAATTGGTATATCGATGCCCGCAAGTTCGCAGCGCTCGCAGTAGTCGTAAAAGTCGCGATTATCGAAGAAAAGCTGGGTGCAGATGTAGTCCGCGCCGGCGTCGACCTTCTTCTTCATGTTGTCGATTTCCTCGAGTCGGTTGGGGGTTTCCGGATGACCTTCCGGGTACCCCGCCACCCCGATGCCCATGCGCGGAAACTTCTCGCGGATGAAGCCGACCAGCTCGGTGGCGTTGTTGAAGCCGTTCGCCGGCGGGGTGAACTTGGTTTCTCCCTTCGGCGGATCGCCGCGCAGAGCCAGGATGTTGCGAATGCCGCTCTCCCAATAGCTCTTGAGAAGCTCGTGGATTTCATCCTTGGAGGCGCCGACGCAGGTTAGGTGAGATACGACGGGAATGTCGGTTTCCTGCTTGATCTTGAGCAGCAACTCGTAGGTCAGCTCACGGGTGGTGCCGCCGGCGCCGTAGGTCACGCTGACGTAGCAGGGGTCCAAAGGCGCGAGTTCTTCAATGGCCTCGAACAGGCGCTTCGAGGATTCCTCGGTCTTGGGAGGAAAGAACTCGAAACTGAAGTTCGTCGCGTGTCGGTTAAGAATTTCGGGGATTTGCATGGTGTTGCCTTTAGTCTTGGCTGTACATTCGTTTGAGACGTGCGTCGGATTTCAGGTGATCACCAATGACTGATCACCGATCACTGGTCTTTACGGTACTACAGGCATCTCTGCCTGTAGCGGATACTCCGGCTCGAACAGGCAGGGATGTCTGTTTTACTTGGTTCTTCCGAGGGGTCGTCCTCGGCTGCGCGAGCACACGGGCTGAAGCCCGCGGGCACTTATGCGTTCGGTGGTGCGTCTGCTCACGGCTTGCGAAACAGGAAAATGCCCCAGGTCAGGTATCCGTTGCGACCGCCTTCAACCCAGTGGCGCAGTCCTTTCTTCATGTTCTCGATGTAGGCTTCGGAAATCTGCCCTTTGATGCGGTCCTGGTTGGCTTCGGTTTCGTCCAACACGCGTTGGTAGTGCATGGGCAGAAACTGATCGAGGTCAACGTACTCGACATTCTCCAAGCCGACGCGTCCGGCGGCCTCGCGATAGAATCCGGGGCTACCCAGGGACTCGAGCTTGATCCGGTCAAAGATGGGCTGAAGTACATCGGGCGGGCAATTGTCGGTCATCATCGGATCGGTGAAGACCATGTGGCCGCCGGATTTGAGCACGCGCGAGGCTTCGCGAAGAACCTTTTCACGGTCGCCGCTGTGCAGGATGGCATCCTGCGACCAGATGACGTCGAACGTGGCATCCTCAAAGGGAATATCCTCGAAATTGCCGTCAACCACGTCGATAAGGTGGTCCACGTCCTGTTCCTTGTTCATGCGGCGTCCGCGCTCGTTTTCGCGCTCGCTGAGATTGAGAACCGTGACGTGACATCCGAAGTTGTGCGCCAAGTAACGAGCGGAACCGGAGAATCCGCCGCCGAGGTCGAGCACCTTCATGGATTTGTCGAGCTTGGGCAGCAGAGCGGCCATTTCACGGATGGTGCGCCGGCTGGCACGCCGAATGGACTCGTCCTCGTTCAGATAAATACCGAGGTGGAGGTCTTCGCCGCCCCAGAGCTGATAGTAGAAGTTCTGAGCGTCGTCGCTGTCGTAATAGTTTTTGGTCGTGTCTACGACTTGGCTGTAGTCTTTTGACATGATGTGTCTCCTTTGGTTTGGGAGTTCGGATTTTTTAAGTCGTGCTGCTTGGGTGCGAACGAGAGTCGCCCGCCTGTGCAGCGCGTTCTCTCGCTACTCGAGCAGGCCGTCGCGATATGCGTTGAGATAGTTTTCGCAGTAGGTGTCGCGTCCGATGAGGGTTTCGGCGGCGACGATGGACCCCATCATTTTCTTATCCTTTGGGTTGACGATAGCGCCGTCCAAGCCCTTGGTGACGGCCATAACCATAAAGGTGTGATTGGCAAATTTGCGGTTGGGCAACCCGTAGGAAATGTTGGACAGTCCGCACATGGTGTGGATGCCGGGAAATTCGGCCCGGATGCGCTCGATCGAGTTTAGAAATTCGATGCCGTAGTCGTCGCGCGTACCAATGGACTGCACGAGGGGATCGACGTAGATATTTTCGATGGGCACGTTCTTGTTGGTAAGAGCGGTAACCAGTTCGTCGGCGATCTCCAAACGCTGCTCCGCAGTCTCCGGCATTTCCCCGTCGCGCATGCACAAGGCGATGATCTTGAGATCGGTGTTCTCGATCAGCGCGAGCATGTCGTCGAACCGATTGCGCTCCAGAGAGATCGAGTTCAGCATGGCGGTTCCCTTGTGGGAAGCCAGTGCGGTTTCGATGGCCTTGGCGTCGGGACTGTCGATGCAGCAGGGCACGTCCACTTCGGACTGCACGGTCTCAACCAGCCATTTGAGGTATTCGGGTTCCTTGCCGACAAAGATGCCGGCGTTAACATCCAGGTAGTCCGCGCCGCAGTCGACCTGTTCTTGGGCTACTTTCACGACGCCCTCGGTGTCGGCCTCGACGATCATCGGCTTCATGGACTTGCGGCTGGCGTTGATTAGTTCTCCAACGATAAGCATGGTGCTTTTCTCCTTTTGGGGTTCGTACGTTCAGGTATTTGCGTTCTTGGTTTCCGCGGCGAAAATATTGGTTCCGGCAACCTGCGGATTGGCGTCATCAGCGTCGTCGCCCTCGCTGGCACCGGACAATTTTGGATTGCCGACGGCTCGTCCGGTGACGCGGATGACCGCGCCGTCCTGCCGGCGAGTGACGTCAATGTGCGGCGCGGTGGCGCCGGCGGCAAGCAGTGCCTCGCGCGCTCGTTCTTCGACCGCCTCATCGGCGTAATCGCAGGCGTCGTCCCATTCCTCGAAGGTGTGGGTTTCCTCGTCGATCTGGACGATGTGGGTGATTTTGTCCGCGGTTTTGCGGGTGAACAACATGGCTTGCTTGCTTTCCATCACCGATCCGGAGACGGCGCCAACCGCATTGGCAACGGCGTAATGCTTGGGCATGATAAATGGTGTTGACAACATTTCCGCGGCGCGTTTGATGAAGTACTCGGCCGGCGCGCCGGTACCCAGCAGAGGATAGCGGCTGTCGATATTCACCGACAGAAAACGGCTGTGCCCTTCGACCATTTCCTCGAACAGCCAACGTCCCCACTCGCCGTCAAGTTGGTGAGGCATCTCACCTTTCTTCATCCCTTGGCAAGCCAGGAAAATGATGATTTCCTCAACGACTTTGCGGACAATCCCGTCGAGGGTTCCCTCGACGAAGTGCTCGCGGTTTTTCTCATGGACCTTGCAGAGGATGCGAACGACATTGCGCGCAGTATCCTCGTCCCACAGGTCCATATGTCCGGTGACGTGAAGCAGATCGGTGGGAGTCAGCGCCGCGGCTTCGATCTCGCCACGCCGAAAGAGCCCCTCGGCCGGCAACTGGGAAGCATGAAACACGCCGAGCGCCTCAAGCAGAGAGGTCAGACTGGCGGGGCCGTCGCGCAGGGCTTCGACCAGCTTGGCTTCGTCGGCGGTCAGCGATTCGGGATCCGGCGTATTGTACAGCAACCAGTATTCGACATCGGTGCTTTTCCACATGGAGGAAGGTCGATTGCGTAGGGCAGCGATTTCGTCGGCCAACTCGGGATATCGGTCAGCCAGTTGGGAAATTGCCATGATGCGCTCCGGTCCGACCGTGACTTCGCCGTCGCGATCAATGCTGACGCGGCTGTCGCAGCCGATGCACAGCGTCCGGATGTGGGCGGCTTCGACGGCGGTTTCGGTTTCGCCGACACGAGCACCTCGCTCGCTGACCACGACATGTCCTTCGTGGACCAGCGCCATGTCGGTGGTGGTGCTGCCCATATCGATCACCAGGCTGTCGCGATGATGACTCAGGAATCGCCCGCCGCTGGCGCTCGCCGCCGGCCCGGACAAAACCGTTTCCACCGGCTTGCGAATGGCTTCAGTGTAGGGCATTAGCGTGCCGTCGCCGCGCACGATCATGAGGGGCGCGCGGATGCCGTGCTCCTTGAGCGAGTGGCGAACAGCCTCGATAAACTCCTGCATGACGGCAACCAACGACGCATTCAGCGAGGCCGTCGCCGCGCGCTTGATGGAGTCCAGCTTGGTGGACAACTGGTGACCCATGACCACCGGCAGGTCGCAACACTCGCGAATCACCGCAAACGCCCGCTCCTCGTGCTCCGGGTTCAGCGGACTGAAGTAGCTGGAGACCGCGTAGGCCTCGACATCATCGCGAGTCTGCTCGACCCAGCCCCGAATTCCACCCAAATCCAAGGGCGCTTTCTCCGCGCCCTGCGAGGTGTGGCCGCCGGCGAAATACGCGACCTCGTCGGCCGACAGTTTCCCGCCGAGGCCATAGCCCTCAATCAGATCACGGTCGTACCCGACAAGCAGCAAGCCCACCTTGCGGGCCTTGCCCTCGGCAATTGAGTTGGTGGCCAGCGTGCTGGAAATGCCCACCAGGCGCACATTCCGCGTATCCTCGATGTCAAGGTCGTCAATCACCTGAATGACGCCCTCTTTGAGATCGTGCCGGGTGGTCAGAGTCTTGGCGGACTTGACCACCTTGCGCGACCGATAGTGCATCAGGATGCCGTCGGTAAATGTGCCCCCGGTGTCAATGCCGATGACGTACCGGTTCATTCAGACGCGCCTCCGGTTTGGGCCACGCGCGCCTCCGCCTCTTCGAGGATGGCCTCCAGTTGGCGGCTGGCTTCTTCGGGAACCTTGTCGCGCGGACCTTCGTAGGTATTGATCAAGTCGCGGGTTTTTGCGATGATGCGGTCCTTCATGGTCATGCGTCCGGCGGCGACCCAGTCCTCATAGCTGTTTCGGTCCATGAGCGTGGGCTGCCAATGCTTGCGGAACCATTCCATGGTGTGCTCTTCATAGAGGTAGTGTCCGCCGGGTCCGACACTGCAGATCGTATCCACAGCCAGGCTTTCCTCCGTCACGTCGATGCCGTTTTCAATCACGCGGGCCATGCCGATCAGCTCGTCATCCATAACGCACTGGAAGATGTCGCCGGTGATTCCGGACTCGGTGTAGCCGTTGTCGTGAACGAAATCGGCGCCGCTCATCATGGCGGCGTTAATCGAGAAGGCCGCCTCCATGGCGGACTGCACGTCCATCTTCTTGGTGTCGGTGCATCCGGACTGGGAGAACATGGGCAGACCGCAGTGATGGGCCATCTCGGTAAGCGCGGCGCTGAGGATACTCAGCTCGGGCGCGCCGTACGAATAGATGCTGTGGCGCATATCCAGAATGGACTGCACGCCGCCGATGATCACGCAGGTGCCCGGATTGATGAGCTGGGCTGTCACCACGCCAACCATGGACTCGGAAAGCGCGACCACCAGCTGCCCGGCATGCGTTGCAGGTACCGTGCCGCCGCCGATGGCGCAGGGACTGTACACCTGCGGAATCCGGTTCTCTGCACAGTACATGCACTTGTCGATGGCGTGAAAATCGCTGACCAGCGGGGAAATTGGCTCGCCGTAGAAGATGTAGTTCGGCTTGCGCTTGAATTCTTCTTCGCCGCCTGCCATGGCGATAGCCATGCGGTGTTCGTCGCGGCACCCCTCGCGGGCGAAGGACCAGCTCATGATGGGCGTGGTCGTGTTGCGAATCATATCCGCGAACTCGTAGATGTCGGCCAAGGGGCCGGTCACGTCGCTGATCGAACCCAGCGACTGGACATAGCCGATATTCGGCAGCGCGTCGCAGACGCGCGCCACCAGGGACGCATCCTTGCGCAGGTAGGGACGCCTCTCCAACGTCTCCGGATCAATGAAATTCGGCGGTGTCGGACCGGGGCCGAAATAGCTGCGGCCGCGCTCAATAACAATTTTCTTTTCCTTGTCGCCGTCCCAACAGAACACCTCGGTCACCGGCGGAACGGTCGAGAGGGCCTTGAGCACCACCTCCGGGGGGATGTAGACCGTTACGCCGTCCACGGTGCAGCCCGCGGAATACAAGATTTCCCGCGCCTTTTCATTGTGGACGTGGGCACCCGTAGTGTTGAGCGTACGGATCATGCCGTTGAAGATGGTTTCTTTCTGGTCGTCGGAGAGAACACTGAACTGAGGCGTCAGATTCTCGGTGAGATTTACTCTGGTACTGCCCATGATGGACTCCTTTCAATCAATCGTGATTACAAAAGACATTCGACACGGCGTCGACCACTTAGGAGTGGCGTTCGTCCGCGGCTTGGATGATGGCTTGCAGCTCCTTGCGCTCGTCGTCCTTGATGGGAATCGGTTCATACGTATCGAGCAGATACTGAGTGCGCTCGTTGATGCGATCCGTCATGCTCTTGGACCCGTCGGCCACCCAGGATTCGTAGTCGGAACGATCCTGCAGTGTCGGCAGATACCATTCCTTCCAATGCTCGAAGGTATGTTCGGTGGTGACATATTCGCCGCCCGGTCCCTGCTCGTTAATGAGGTCAAGCGCGAGATGCTCGTCATCAGTGTTGATGCCTTTGCCGAACTGGCGGATCATGCCCATAATCTCCTCGTTCAGCACCAGGGCCTCAAGCGAAGCGTTTGTGCCGCTGTCAATGTAGCCGACATCGTGAATCAGGCTGGCGCCGGAAAGATAGGCGTAGAAGTTGCTCATGGTCATTTCCGCGGCCGCCTGTTCGTCGACAACCTTGGAGTCGGAACAGCCGCCCGTACTGAACATCAGCAGGTTGAGCCACTTGGAGATATCGGTATTGGCCGCGGAGGCCAGGGACAACTCGGGCGCGCCATACGAATAGGTGGATTTGCGCATGTCCAGCAGCGTGGTTACACCGCCCATGATCAGCGGCATGCCCGGCTTCTTCAGGTGGCAGAGCACCACCGCCAGCAGCGTTTCGGCAAGCGACTGCACCAGCATACCCGGCAGGCTCGCAGGCGCGGTCGCGCCGGCACTGGGACAGGGCGTGTACATGGCCGGGATCCCCTTCTCCGCGGCGAACAACAGCTTCTCGATGGCCGTGCGGTCATTCTTTAGCGGAGAAATGGGCTCGATGTAGGCCACAAACATGGGGTTCAGACGGAATTCTCCCTCGCCGCCGCGGAATACGCAGGCCATCTTCCAAAGGTCCTCAAGCCCCTCGCCGTCGACGCTGGTCACCACCATCGGCTTCGTGCAGGTTTCCAACATAGCCATGAACTGGTGACGGTCGTACGTCTGCGTGTTGGGCGCGTCGCTGACAATGCCGTGCGACATAAAAAAGTCGTAGTTGGGCAGCGCGTCTACGAGCAACCCCGCATTGGAGATGTCCTTGTAGGTGGTCCGGCGGCGCTCGCCGGTCTCGCGGTCATAACAGAACGGCAGGTCCGATCCTGTTCCGAAGCCGGCCGAATCCTTCTGGATGTGCAGTGAGCGCTCGCCGTTGCGGCCGGCCAGCGCGATCTTGCCGGGATAAAAGTTGAGGGCTTCCTCGACCATGGAAACCGGCACGCGAACCCGGTCGTCGCTGGTGACGACCGCATCGCTGTTGCGGAACAGCTCGAGGGCGTCTTCCTGGTACATGGCGGCGCCGACCCGCTCCAGCACGTCCAGCGCGGCAAAGTAAATGCGCTCAATCTGGTCGTCCGAAAGAACTCGGAACTGGGGCGTTCGGAAAATGCTTTGATTCATTTTCATGCGTTAACTCCTTTTTCAAAGGTGAACTGTGAGATAGGCGCGCAATGCGCGCCAAATCGTTTCGGTTATTTCTTGAAGTATGCGCGCGCCTTGTCGACGCCGTTGCGGGCGTTGGCCGCGTAGATGTCCGCACCGATGGATTCGGCGAACTCTTCGGTCACGGGCGCGCCGCCGATGATGACCGCCACCTGGTCGCGAATGCCGGCCTCCTCGAGGCCGTTGATGATCTCGCCCATTTTGGGCATAGTGGTGGTCAGCAGCGCGGAAATGCCCAGCAGGTCGGGTTTGTGCTCCTTGACCGCATCGATGAACGTGTCGTTGGACTGGTCGATGCCCAGGTTGACCACTTTGTAGCCCGCGCCCTCGAACATCATGCCGGCCAGATCCTTGCCGATGTCGTGCAGGTCGCCTTCGACCGTACCGATGACCATGGTCCCGGCATTGGATCCTCTGTCGGCCAAGTCCTGGCGGATCAAGTCAATGGCGTTGCGCATGGCTTTGGCGGAGCGCAACACCTCCGGGAGGAACATTTCATCGTTTTTCCAGCGCTGCCCGACGGTCTCCATGCCGACGATCAGTCCCTGGGTCATGATGTCCTCGGCCGCGACGCCCTCGTCGACGGCCTTCTGGGTCATTTCCTTTGCTTCGTCAATTTTGCCGGCAACAATGCACTCGGCGAGGTTTTTCATTTCAACGGCCATGATTCTGTCTCCTTGCTGTTGGTTTTGGATGATATCCGGGCGGGTTACGATGCCGCCTAGGCGCCGGCAGGAGTGCCGGTTCCGCGAGCGCAACCCGGACTGGTTTTGAGCATGCGCTCAATCCATCGACTTCGTTCAATTGTATTGCGTGGTCGGAATGAAGGCTTCCGGCTGAGGGAGGGCATACGCCGCTCAGTCCGGGCATCGAAAGCATCGTCGATGCGGCGACTGTCGACCGGTCGGTCGACTAAGTACCGTATTGTCCGCCGTATCGCCTCGGCAATACCGAAGGGCGGTTCGTCGGTTTTGCGGTCTTCGGCTTGCGAGTTGCAAACGGCTATTTTGCCGCTGCAAACTCCCGAAAGACCCGTCGCAATCCGTCGCCGGGCAGCCTCGTCCGGCAAGCAGTGCGAGAATTTTCTACGCAGACTCTCCAATTGAGAGAGAAAGAAGCGGACCCGGCACGTCGTGCGACAGGTCCGCCGCAATTGCATAAAACGTGCTTACTTTTTGAAATATGCGCGCGCCTTGTCGACGCCGTTGCGGGCGTTGGCCGCGTAGATGTCCGCACCGATGGATTCGGCGAACTCTTCGGTCACGGGCGCGCCGCCGATGATGACCGCCACCTGGTCGCGAATGCCGGCCTCCTCGAGGCCGTTGATGATCTCGCCCATTTTGGGCATAGTGGTGGTCAGCAGCGCGGAAATGCCCAGCAGGTCGGGTTTGTGCTCCTTGACCGCATCGATGAACGTGTCGTTGGACTGGTCGATGCCCAGGTTGACCACTTTGTAGCCCGCGCCCTCGAACATCATGCCGGCCAGATCCTTGCCGATGTCGTGCAGGTCGCCTTCGACCGTACCGATGACCATGGTCCCGGCATTGGATCCTCTGTCGGCCAAGTCCTGGCGGATCAAGTCAATGGCGTTGCGCATGGCTTTGGCGGAGCGCAACACCTCCGGGAGGAACATTTCATCGTTTTTCCAGCGCTGCCCGACGGTCTCCATGCCGACGATCAGTCCCTGGGTCATGATGTCCTCGGCCGCGACGCCCTCGTCGACGGCCTTTTGGGTCATTTCCTTTGCTTCGTCAATTTTGCCGGCGATAATGCACTCGGCGATGTCTTTCATGTCTACTGCCATAATCCTCGTCCTCATGTTGTTGGGGGCGATCTGTATGCCGCCCGACGGTTCGGAAAACGCGCCGGGCTGTTTTCCCGGATCCAAAAACTGGTTATCCGGCGAAGTGCTTCTCGAGGAAGTCCGCGTCCAGTTCCGGGTACACGGGATATTCGCGGAGCAGCGTCTCCACACCAAGCACGGCTTCGGTGCGCGCATCGGTATCCAGTTCGTACTTAATCTTGCTGGGCTTGCCGGCGTTCTGGCCGCTTTCCACGACTCCCTGACGGGTATGGCGCAACACAGTGTCGATGATCTCCGCCATCGTTTCCATCTGCGCCGGTCCCATACCCAGCGTGGTCACCGCGGAGGCGCCGATGCGCAGACCGCTGGTAATCATCGGACTTTCGGGATCAAAGGGAATCCCGTTTTTGTTCAGGGTAATGCGGCAATCCTTGAGGGCCGCCGCCGCCTGGCGTCCGCTCAACCC
Organism: Verrucomicrobiota bacterium; assembly: GCA_048616755.1. Taxonomy (GTDB): domain Bacteria; phylum Verrucomicrobiota; class Lentisphaeria; order Oligosphaerales; family CAZSBQ01; genus CAZSBQ01. Next base: position 4,219 of record JBMCIU010000007.1, on the reverse strand, counting down.
GTAGCTCTTCATCGCGTCAATCAGAAACAGGTGATTGTCCGTGCCGCCGCCGACAATCGTCATGCCCTTCTTCGCGCAGGCGTCCGCAAATGCCGACGCATTCGCCACGATCTGATGCGCGTAATCCTTGTATGCCTGCGTGCGCGCCTCGGTAAACGCCACGCCCTTGGCCGCCATCACGTGCGCCAGCGGTCCGCCGAGCACCATCGGGCATCCCTTGTCCATCACGTCGGCAAATTCTTCGGTGCACAACACGATCCCGCCGCGCGGGCCGCGCAGCGTCTTGTGCGTAGTCGACGTGACCACGTGCGCATGCTCGACCGGATTGTAGTCGCCGGTGAACACGCCTCCGGCCACCAAGCCGGCGAAATGCGCCATGTCGACCATCAGCACCGCTCCCACCTTGTCGGCGATTTCGCGCATGCGGCGGAAGTCGACCTTGCGGGGATACGCGCTGTAGCCGCCCAACAGAATCAGCGGCTTGATCTCATCGACCTGCTTCTCGATGGCGTCGTAGTCCAAACGGTAGTCCTTCTGACTGACCCCGTAGGAGTATGAGTGAAACATGCGACCGGAAACGTTCAGCCGGTAGCCGTGCGTGAGATGACCGCCCGCCGCCAAATCCATCCCCAGCAACCGCTGGTTGCCAAGCGCGGCACGAACTGTTTCCCAATCGGCGTCGCTGAGTTTTGCCGGGTTTTTAACTCCCATTTTTTCCAGTTCGGGCACCTGCACTCTCTGCTGCAGGATTCCCCAGAAAGCGACCATGTTGGCGTCGGCGCCGCTATGGGGTTGGACGTATGCGTGCTCCGCGCCGAAAAGTGCTTTGGCCTGTTCGCAAGCGTAGGCTTCAACATCGTCGATGTTGTTGCACCCCTCATAAAAGCGCGCGCCGGGCACGCCCTCGGCATACTTGTCGGTCAACACGTTGGACATGGCCAACTGAGTGGCTAGGCTGCAGTAATTTTCGCTGGCGATCAGCTTAAGGTTGTGCCGTTGGTCCTGCAGTTCTTTGACAATGGCTCGCGATATCTCCGGCGCCACTTGGGCGACGCTGGTGAGATTGCTGACATAGGCCAACATCGCCGGATCAATGTCTTCGGGGCGTTTCTCCTTCAGGAGGGCTACGATCGGATTGTCCACAGTGGACTCCTTGGTTGTCGGTTTTGGTTGCGCTGCGCTGCATGACCGCCGAAAAAAACCGGCGCGTTGTGTCGTGCGTGATTCGCGATACTCCAAGCCGTGTTCCCGTCCGCTGAAACACTGATTGACATTCCGCTTAATGCGCAGCCATCTAATTTTGTTGACATTTTTTTGTTATACGGGCTCCCCTTTCCCGGGGCCCGCGACAAGATGATCAGCTGGAAGAGCCCGTCGACCGGCCCAAAATCTGGACGGTCCGCAGAACTGCAAAAAGCTGAGCATGAAGGTCCGAAAACACACGCAACGAACTCTTCAGCATTGATGGACAGTCCCCCGTTCCGCTTGCTTTGGAACGGAGGCACTTCGCCGACAAAATCGTCGGTGAATCCGGCACACTATAGCGCCGTTCGCCAATACTGCAAATCGAAAACGCCAGAGGACGCCGCAAACGCCGGGCGCCAACCGCCTCTATGTCCACAGAATTTGGTTGAACAGCTTATGCATGGCGGCCGTTTCCAGATAAGTTCGGAACAACCGTTGAAGTCCAATTTCACCAACGGGGAACGGTCTTAACTGGAGGGACGAGCATAACTGACATCACAAACACGGAATATCCGGGAATTGCCTGTTTTAGCGTTTCGACTGCAATAGTGTTGTGCGGCATCGGGCGGCACGCAGGATGGCTTGGAGGTCGCCCGCGGCGCGGTTCACCTCGTCGTTGACCACGCGATATTGATAGGCGGGCCAAGCTTGAAGTTCCTGGCGGGCGTTGGCAAGGCGCACGCGGATGACTTCGGGGTCGTCAGTGCCGCGGTGGAGCAGGCGTTTTTCCAATTCTTCCAGCGACGGGGGGGCAATGAACACGGTGCAAAGCAGGGGCGCCAACCAAGTTTCGCGGGTGCTGTTGAGGATTTGACGCGCGCCCTGCACGTCGATGTCCAGGAGCACGTCCTTGCCGGCGCGAATTGATTCCTCGACCGTGCAGCGCAGCGTGCCGTAGCGGTTTTCGTGCACGGTGGCGTATTCGAGAAATTCTCCGGCTCGGGCGCGAGCCTCGAATGCTTCCGGGGAAAGAAAGTGATAGTCACGCCCCTCAACTTCTCCGTCGCGCGATTTTCGGGTAGTGCAGGAGACGGAAAAGTGCAGGTTGTCGACGGTTGCCACCAAAGCGTCGCGCACTGTGGTTTTGCCGGTCCCGCTGGCACCGGAAATTAAAAGAATAACACCAAATCGCTTCATCGGCGCGGCTCCTCGAAATGGTCTTCGCGTTTGTGATAAAAAACACTATCTTACACGGTACCGAAGTTTTTGCAACTCCAATTCCCGAGCTAACTAGTTATGCCCAAGCAACATCGTCAAACCGAGACGCGAAATTTGCCGTGCTGTCGGCAGCCCGAGTCGGTCCACCACACCGTGTCCGTAACCGAATTTCACACCTACATCAATCACCGCCTTACCCCGCTTCTTCGCATTGCGGAATCCTGCGCGCGCGAAATCGAGGATGATGGCGCCGAGTCTTTGCGCCTGTGGCAACGCCCCCTGCTTGGCCAGCTTCTTTCCGAAGCCAGTCAAATGGAGGAGTTGCTGGACTCCTTCGGAGCGCGTCGCAACGATATCTGGTTTGTGCTGCGCGAATATATGGCCGGCATCAAACTGTTCTCCGATACGGCCTACAAGCTGCTTCACCTGTCAAAATCCGCGGACCGCTACCGCTTGCCGGGCAATGGCGCCGACTTCCAAGCAGATTCCGAGGCGACGGCTCAGTATGTCTGTGGTCGATTGTTTTGTATTTTGACCAATGTCCGCGACTACAGTCGGGACGAACTGCGTCTGAAGTGCCCAGCCGACGTGCCCCCGCTTGATTCGTTTGTCGAAAACCTTCCGACGGGCCTGCTGCCGGCCACGCGGCGGGTACGGCGCGTGCAGTCCGCGCCGGATGCCGCGGTGCAGGTGGCGACCACCTTCCTGCAGCGGGCGGCCGCAGGCGATGTGCTGAAGCTGCAACAGAAACCGGGAGATGCTCCGCTCACAGCAGTCGTGCCCGACCAAATCAACGAGGAAATGCTCAGTCGGATCGAAAACACGTTCCACAACATGCAGACGCATTACGACACACATATCGCCGACACCGAGACCGAGTTCGTGGACCCGGACCTGCTGTCCCTGCGCGGACACGTCTCCGTCGTTTTCCATCTGCTCGAAACCGCAGTTTCGTTCATTCATTTTTACGAGCGCCACATGGCGCGCAAGGTGGCCGTCCTGCCCAAGGCCTTCAAGTGTCCCGTCGATCCGGAAAAATTGCTTGATCACGCGTTCACCTATTCGATCCGGTATGCGCGCTGCTACCTGGAGGGGGCACGAAGCATTTGCCGCGGGATTCTGCAGCGGTATTCCGAAGTTGCCGAAATTGAAGTTCCCATCCCTCCCTATCGCGGATTTCACGTGCGTCCGTCAACACTGATCGCCAAGATCGTGCAGCACTATGGCTGCGAAGTGACCATGGAGCTGATGGGAGACACCTACGACGCGGCCAAGCCGCTCGAGCTGTTTCGCGCCAACGAGCAAATCAACGCGGTCAAGCGACGACGGCTTGCAGAGAAACTGGACACTATCCCGCGCCAGCGCCTAGTCTGCATCGACGACGTCAAAAACGAAGTTCGACGCGTGGTTCTAGAATTGGCCGAGGAGAACGAGCTGGTGATCTACCAGCATCCATTGCCGCTGGATGAACTCAAAACACACGAAGGAGAGTTGCTCGGACAATACCTCTCCGACCAGATATCCCGGCTGCTCGCGCGCGGCACCATCGACATCGAGGCAGACATCAGCGTCACCTTCCGCGGCGACAAGAGGGTACTCGCCGATATCCAGTGCCTGTCTGATAACGGCTACGGTGAAGACCGCTTCGGCAACAACATTCCCCTCCCCGACCAACTATCCTACCTGCACCGCGACTGAAGGCGAAGTCCCGGGTCAGAATTCTTGATTGCCAGGAAAATTTAACGGTACCCTTATTGATTATTAAATGTTGAATGATGAATTTTGAATCCTGAATTTTGAATTCAGCATTACTTCA
>JBMCIU010000006.1:0-17754 GCA_048616755.1 Verrucomicrobiota bacterium | reverse complement strand
ACGACGTTGCGCTGCTGGCCGATGCGGAAGGCGCGGTCGGTGGCCTGGTTTTCGACGGCGGGATTCCACCAGCGGTCGAAGTGGACCACGTGGTTGGCTCGGGTCAGGTTCAGCCCAACGCCTGCGGCCTTGACGGACAGCACCATGTACGGCACATAGTCGCGACTGGTCTGAAAGCGGTCCACGCGCTCTCGTCGTTTTCCGACGGAAACCCCGCCGTGCAGGTGCAGGCCGGGGTGCCCGAAAACCTTCGTCAGAAAACGGTCGAGCGGCTCGACCATTTCGCGAAATTGCGTGAACACCAGGATGCGCTCGTGTTTGGCAAGGACTGTCTCGCAGATTTCGCGCAGCCGCCTGAATTTGCCGCTTTCGGATTCGGCAAAGCTTTTGCCGCCCAGATACTGATCGGGATGATTGCAGATTTGCTTGAATTTCAGCAGGGAGCTCAGAACCAGCCCTTTGCGTTCTATGCCCTCGGTCTCGGACAGACGCTCCTCCAACTGACGGACTAATTCTCGGTAGAGTACGACTTGTTGTCGGGTCAGGTCCGCGTAGGTTTTCATCTCGACCTTGTCCGGCAGATCGGAGATGATAGCGCGGTCGGTCTTGAGCCTGCGCAGGACGTATGGGGTGATCACTCGACGCAGGCGGGCGTAGCCGTCGCGCTCTTCGTGGATGTCGCGGGTGAGGGTCTTGAATTCTTTGGCCGTTCCCAGCAGGCCGGGATTGAGGAAGTCGAACAGGCTCCACAGGTCGCCGAGGCGGTTTTCCACGGGGGTGCCGGTAAGGATCAGGCGGTTGCGCGAGTTAAGCTGTTTGACCGCTCGACTCTGTCGCGTGCCGTGATTTTTGATTGCCTGCGCCTCGTCGAGGATGGCGTAATTCCAGTCGAGTTTGTGCAGCCAATCCGCCCGCTGGACCATGCCGTAGGTGGTGATGACGAGATCATGGTTGCGAACTTCGCATTCCGGGACGCCTTGACGCGCCTGCTTGCCGATGGCGGAGGCATGCACCGTCAAGACCCGAAGAGCGGGCAGAAAGCGTCGGATTTCGTCCTGCCAGTTGCCGATAAGCGAAGCGGGCACCACCAACAGGCTCGGGTGGGCCGCCTCGTGCCGAATGACGCTCAGGAACGCCAGGACCTGGACCGTCTTGCCCAGCCCCATGTCGTCTGCCAGGCAGGCGCCGAAGCCGAGCGAATCCAGGAAGGCCAACCAGTTGAGCCCGGACTGCTGATAGGGCCGGAGCGTGGCCTGGAAATCCTCGGCCGGAGCGACGGCGCGCACCAGGGACGGATCGCGCAGTTTGCGAGTGATATCGGTCAGCCATTCGCCAAACGAGACGCTCGTTTCCGCGTCCACTTCGCCGATTTTGCTCTCTGGATTCAGCAGCAACTGCAGCGCCTCCCGCAGCGTCATGCCGTCGGCCATCAGCTCGCGGGCCTGCTCGTAGGCGTCGAGAGTCTTTTGCAGCTTGTCCTTGTCCACCTCGACCCATTTGTTCTTGAGCATGACCAGCCCGTCGCTTTGCTCAAGCAATTGGCGTGCCTCGTCTTCGGTGATCGGCTGTCCGTCCACCTGCAAGCCGGGCACGCAGCTGGTTAGCGCGTCCAATCCGACAGCCGAGGGTTGTTTGTCGCCGATGCTGACTGACAGGGACGCTCCAGTGCGTCGATTCGTCCACCAGTTGGGGATGCGGCAGCGCACGCCGGAGGCCTCGTAGATGGGGACCTCGCGCAAAAAGGTCAGCGCTTTGCGGGTGTCGAAGCCCAGGGGCTGAAAAATTCGTCCGGACTCCAGCAGGTCGGTCAGCAGTTCGCTTTGGCGGGCGGCGCGATAGACCGCGCTCAGCAAATCCAGCAGCTTGTCGCGGGCGTCGCCAAACTCCTGGATGGCGTTTTTTAGCGGCAGGTGGCGGGTCGAGCCGTCCTCGGTCACATCGGTGGAGTACGTCGCCATGAACGCAAACGGCTGCGCTCCGCGGCGATTTTCCACCAAGTGAAAGAAAACCCGTCCGGCCAACTCCAAATCCGGGCGCAGACCGTGCAGAAACGATTCAACGCTGCCGGCATGGCCGCGAATCGCGTTCTGAAACGTTTCGTTCAGCGCCTCCCACAGCTCGCTTAGACGATCCGCGCGCAAATGCTCGATTCCATCGACGAGCGGGGCATTGTCCACCCAGTTTGTCAGGCTCTCGGCATCCGGCGAGGGCACGCTCACCTTGTGGCGCAGAGTTTCCAAGTCCGGCGTCAAGGCCAACTCTGCTGCGAACTCCGCGGCAAATCTCCGCCAGTAATCCAGCGATTCGGGCAGCGCAATTTCCGTTGGGACGAAGCCGAGGTGAAACAACCAACTCTCCCCGTCGTCATGAAAACGCCGAAACACCTCCTGCTGCACCGTCATCGACGCTTCCGATGACGCTGCCGTTGCCGCGCGCCACTCGAGGATGATATCCTCGGCCGTCAGCACCGCCTCGAGCTGTTGAGATTGAGTTTTGGGTGCGGGAGATTTGGTCATGCTGCGTTCGTTCGTTTTCTGTGTCGTGGCTCTGCCGTTTCGTGGCTCTGCCCTCCAGGGCGGAGCGTCTGCGGGCGCTGTCGGGCACTATCGGTTGCTCCCGCGGCTGTTTTTGCGGTATATCTACACGCATGTACCATAGCACGAGTTCCCGATACACCGGGGTGGGATCTCGCGGTCTGGCAGAGTAAAACAGGCATCCCTGCCTGTTCGAAACAAAGTAGAATCGGCGTCTCGTCTGTTCGAGACGCGGCATTCGCTACAGGCAGGGATGCTTGTAGTACTGATGTCTGAAAAAGTCTCATCCGAGTTGCAACTTGCGTCGGATGGGTGTTAGTACCGGCATGCGAAATCAACCTCTGACAGCATTGGAGCGAGGCAAAGCCTGGCGGCGCATTTTCGGATTCGGTTTGCTCAACGGCTTTTCGTTCGCCATTTTGGGCGAAAACATTTTGGTGTTGTATGCTCTGAAGGCCGGCGTATCGGAGCCGATGACGGCGGTTTTGGGATCGTTTTTGTTTTTGACCATGCCGTTCATGTTGATCGGACGGCAGTTGATGCGCCGGATCGGAGCGGCTCGCACGCAGGGAATCGGGTGGTTGTGCCGGAACACGTTTGGGCTGCTGATGGCCGGGGCGCCGCTGGCCGCATCGCTGGGGGCGCAGGCGCTTGTGCCGATATTGGTGTTAGTGGGCGGATTCGGGTTTTATGCGTGTCGGTCCATGGGGGCCATTGGGTTTCGTCCGCTGATTGGGGAGGTGACTCGCGCCCGCAACCGGGGGCAGTTTATGGGCCGGTTCGGGCTTAGCGTCAACCTTTCGTATCTTGCCGCGCTGGTTTTGTTTGCGACAACCATGCGCCTGCGCTCGGATCTGATTGCGTTTCAGTGGCTGATCTTTGTTGGCAGCGTGGCGGGGCTGGTGTCGGCGGGTTTTCTGATGGCGGTACCGGAGGGACCGGGGCCTGCGCGTTCGGCGTCTGAACCGTTGCGCAACACGCTGCGACAGGTTTGGCAGTCGGTGCGTCTGCGCCGTATGGTGTTGGCCCAGATGTCGGCCTGGGCAACGATCGGGTTGGTCTTGCCGGTGTCGATGATGGCGGTTCGACGGGGCTACGAGGTGAGCGAATTCAACGCCATTCTGTTTGTATTTGTCCAAATCGGCGGCGGGCTGGTGGTTTCTCTGGTCGGCACGGTATTGAGCGACCGCATCGGTCCGCGCCCGATTGTCGGGATTGGCGGAGTTGGCATGTTGTGCGCGGCGCTGTTGTGGACGGTCGCGCCCGCGTCGTTCGCGGCCGCGTATCCGGGTTTCATCTTCCTGGTGCTCGGCCTCGCCAAAGGGGGGATCGACTTGGGGCTGACGCACTACATCGTCAGCGCCACCGAGGAGAAAGACCGGGTGGGGATTGGCATGCTCACGATGGTTTTGGGCGGCGCCAGCGCGGGTTTTTTCGGCGCGGTGGTCAGCGGTGGCACCCTGCGGATTCTGCAAAACTTTGAGTTGTTGCAGCTGCAGATCTACCGGATATATTTTTTGGTGGCCAGCGTGTTTGTACTGCCGTTGCTGTGGATCATCCTGCGTCTGAAACCGCTGGGCGATTGGAAGATTCGCAGCGTTCTAGGGTTACTGGTCTCGCCCCGCGATCTGTTCACCCTGATTGTGTTATCCAAACTGGAAAGCGCAAACACCCCGGAAGCAGAACAGGCGGGCGTGTCGCGTCTGCAAAACCTGGGATCGGAATTGGGTGAAGAGGCGCTGCTTAGATATCTTGACTCGCCGGATTTTAGGGTGCGAAGTCAAGCGCTGCACGCACTGTCGAGCATCTCGCTGAGTTCGCGCGGGATCGAGGCGCTCATCCGCGAACTTCACGAAAACGTCTACACCACCGCCTACATCGCGGCCGAAGTGCTCGGCAAGCAGCAGGTCGCCGACGCCATCCCCGCCCTGCGCCAGGCAATGGAGTCTTCGGATGTCTACTTGAAGGGCAAAGCAATGGTGGCATTGGCCGAATTGCGGGACGAACCCTCGGTCGCGCGCATCCTGGAAGCGTTTCACGACACGGACAATCCGCGCCTGGTGATTCACGGCGCCCTGGCCATTGCCGAGATCGGCGACGAACACCTCATCGGCGACTTGCTGGCGAAGGTTGGGGACCGCAGGCTACCCCCCTTGGTGCGCCGCGAACTGCATCAGCGCATCGCCATCCTCGACGGCGACGGCAACCGCTATTACCGGTTGTACAAACTGCTTAGAGACGAACCGAATGAAGCCTTTGAGGATCTGGTCCCCGACACTCCCGCGCAGTTGCATCCCGTCCTAACTCGCTTGAGCCGGGGCGTGAGCGCGGATGCGCTGGACGAACTTCGCCGCCAACTGGTTGCGCTCGTCGAAGAGCGGGCCGATCCGCAGGCTCAAGCCGTCCGGAAATTCCTTACTGATCATCCCGATCCTCGGGAACTCGATGCGGAATCCGCCTTGCTGCTGGTTCTTTTGGCCGTGCCGTCTCCGCGCGAAGATCGCTGAACTAATTTCAGCGGCTATGGTACGGGATGTTGTAGCGGTTCCGAGTTCCGAGTTCCGAGTTCCGAGTTCCGGGTTCAGCTTTCAGCTTTCGTTTTTTTGCCCTCAAAAAAAGGTGCTCATCGTATGCACACACTTCGTTTTCGACAGGTTCATCTGGATTTTCACACCTCGCCGGCGATCCCGGGTATCGGCGAGCAATTTGACCGCAAAGGCTGGCAGGACACGCTCCGCGCCGGCCATGTGGACTCGATCACCACCTTCTCGAAATGTCACCACGGATGGAGTTATCACGAAACCGCGGTGGGTTTTCGGCATCCCCACTTGTCCTTCGATTTGCTGCGCGCGCAGTACGACGCCGCAAAGGAAATTGACGTCAATGTGCCCATTTATTTGTCCGCGGGCGTGGATAATGTAATGAGCCGCGAGCACCCCGAATGGCGGGAAGTGGGCTCCAACGGTCAGTACACCGGCTGGCAGTCCAACATCATCGAGCCCGGCTTTCACATGATGTGCTTCAACACGCCGTATCTCGACTTTTTGTGCGACCAGATTCGCGAAGTAGTGCGGTTGTTTCCAGGGTGCGACGGCATTTTTCTGGACATCATCGCGCAGGGGCAGTGCTGCTGCAAGTGGTGCCTGGCCGTGATGGAACAGCAGGGTTTGGACGCCACGCTCGAAGAGGACAGAAAGGCCTGCGCGCAGTTGGCCCTGCAACGGTACTACGAAATGACCACGGCCGCGGCCAAGTGCGACGACGAGGAGATGCCCGTGTTCCACAACAGCGGGCATATCTCGCCGAGGCGCAAGGATATCCTGCGTCACTTCAGCCACCTGGAACTTGAAAGTCTGCCCACCGGCGGATGGGGGTACGATCACTTCCCAATGTCCGCCAAGTACTGCGAAAAACTTCCACTCGATTTTCTCGGCATGACCGGTAAATTCCACACCACCTGGGGCGAGTTCGGCGGTTACAAGCACCCTAACGCCCTTCGCTACGAATGCGCGGCCATGATTGCCTACGGCGCCAAATGCAGTGTCGGCGATCAACTCCATCCGAACGGCGAGCTGGACGAAAGCACCTATAAGCTGATCGGCGAAGCCTACGCCGACGTCGAGCGCAAAGAGCCTTGGTGCGTCGACACGCGCAACATTGCCGACATCGGGCTGTTGTCCGCGGAATCCATCGGGGCCGGACGCGACAATTCGGCGGACGTCGGCGCCAATCGAGCGCTGCTGGAAAACCATATTCTGTACGATGTAATCGACGCGGACATGGATTTCAGCTGCTATCGCGCACTGATTCTTCCTGACGCAATCGAGATTGACGCGGAGCTGAAGGCCAAGCTGGACGCCTATGTAGAGGCGGGTGGGCGCCTGTTGCTGACCGGGGCCTCCGGCGTGAGCGAAAGCGGCGACGGTTTTCTGTTCGACGTCGGTGCCGAGACCGAGGGCGAGGGGGAATACGAACCCGATTACATCCTGCCGCGCGAAGACTTGCGCCCATCCTTTGTCGACTCGCCGCTGGTGATGTACATCAAGGCGCGTCGCATCCGAGTAACCGACGGCGAAGCTCTGGGCGACATCTTCGAGCCCTACTTCAACCGCAACTTCCGGCATTTCTGCAGCCACCAGCACACGCCGCCGCGTCCGGAAGCTTCCGGCTACGCCTGCGGAGTTCGCAAGGGCGGCGTCATCTACCTGGCCCATCCCGTGTTTTCCATCTACGCAGGATACGGCGCGGTAGCGTACAAGGAATATCTGCGACGCGTGCTTCGACTCCTGCTCGACGACGCGCCGAGCGTGGAAACCAATTTGCCCTCCACCTCCCGCATCGCGCTGCGCAACCAACCCGCGCAAGACCGGCATATCCTGCATTTGCTCCATGCCGACAAAATCAACCGTGGCGGCCCTGTGAAGCTCAGCGGCGGCAATCTCTCCGCCAGCGGACGCAGCATCGAAGTCATCGACGAACTCCGTCCGGTGCACGATACCGAAATCGCCGTCCGATTGCCCGAAAAAATCACCCGCGTAACCCTCGAGCCCGAAGGGCGCGAACTGCCGTTCAGCGCCAACGACGGGCACATCAAACTCCACCTCGATCAATTCACTTGTCACGCTATGCTCGTGCTGCACAAATAACCATTATGATTTACGAAAATACCGAGCTGCACAATGTCGTTGAGCTGGTTTCCTGCGGTCAGGGGCTTCGTCTGCAGCGGGTTCCCGAAGCGGTACGGACCTGCCTGAACCAAGGCGCGCAATACCGCGTCCTGCAGCCGGACAATTGCGAACTCCGCTTTGTGAGCGAATCGGACCGGGAGGTTAGTGTCACCCTGTCCTCGGAGGGCGAAACGGATGTCGCGCTGTTTTATGGAATGTTCGATTCGCAGGTTCGCCACCGGATTGGACGGGAACCCACCACCATCACCATCGGGCTGCCCAGTCTGCGCCTGCAGGATCTCGACCGCAAATGGTGGGGGAACCTCCCCTTTTCTCCGCAGGTTCGCCGGCTGGTCTTTGGCGGGCCTCGCCGAGAACCGGTCATGCTGCACACCGTCGAGGGCGAGGACATCCGCCCGCCGCGGGCCGAAGAGCTCCCCTCCCTACGCTATTTGTCCTACGGAACCAGCATTACCCACGGATTTTTCTGCGAGGCCCCCGGTTTGAGCTACACGGGCCGAACCGCTCGCCTGCTTGGGGCCGATCTGCTCAACCTCGGCGTCGCCGGCGCCTGCCACTGCGAACCGGAGTTCGCCGATCATATTGCGGAGCGATCGGACTGGGACGTTGCCACCCTTTCCCTGTCGGTCAATATGCAGGGATTCGCGCTGGACGAGTTCCGCAGCCGAGTCGAGTACATGGTAAACACCGTGGCGGGGGCGGACACCTCGCGTCCCGTCGGCTGCATCACTCTGTTTCCGTACTACCGCGACTTTGGGCTGTCCTATGCCGAGGAAACATACGGCGGCAGCCCCGAGGACTACCGGCAAATACTGCGCGACGTCGTGCGCGCCTGCCCGCACCCCAACGTTCACATCATTGAAGGGCCGGAATTGCTGACCGACATCGGCGGAATGGCCGACGACCTTATCCATCCCGCCAACGACGCAATGATCGAAATCGCCGCCAACCTGAGCACTCGACTTAAAAGCCTGCTAGGTGGTTCAAATTGAACTTTGAACCTTCCTGGAAATCCACAAATACGAAATGTTTTTTGAGCATTCCCCGGGCGCTGCCCGGCGCTGCGGCGAATTGGCCTTTCCAGGACGAAAAATTAATGAACTCAATAACGAGAGGTTTGCCATGAAAACGAAAGCGGTGCGGCTGTATGGGGCAAAGGATTTACGTCTGGAGGAATTCGAGTTGCCGAAAATCCGGGAAGACGAGATTTTAGCCCGGATTGTTTCGGACAGCATTTGCATGTCCTCCTACAAGGCGGCGAATCAGGGAGCGAAGCACAAGCGTGTTCCGGACAATGTTGCCGAGGCGCCGGTGATCATCGGTCACGAGTTTTGCGGCGAGATTGTCGAGGTTGGCGCCAAGTGGGCCGACCAGTTCCAGGCGGGGCAGAAATTCTCCATTCAACCCGCGCTGGTGGATAAGGGCGGCCCGGTCGGGGTGCTGTCGGCGCCCGGCTACTCGTATCCGCACATCGGCGGCGACGCTCAGCACATCGTGATTCCCGAAGAGGTCATGCGCAACAATTGTCTGCTGCCCTTCGAGGGCGACGCGTTTTACCTGGGATCCTTGGCCGAGCCCATGTCCTGCATTGTCGGCGCCTATCACGCGAACTATCACACCACGCCGGGAAGCTATGTCCACGAAATGGGCATCAAGGCGGGCGGCGCATGCGCGATCCTTGCCGGCGTCGGTCCCATGGGGCTGGGGGCGATCGACTACGCAATTCACTGCGACCGCAAGCCGTCGCTGCTGGTGGTGACCGACATCGACGCTGCGCGTCTGGAGCGCGCGGAATCGCTGTTTACGGTCGAGGAGGCAAGACAGAACGGCGTTGAGCTGGTTTACGTCAACACCTCCGAGGAAGGTCGGGGCGCGGACTACCTCAAGTCTTTGACCCCGGATGGCAAGGGCTTTGACGACGTGTTCGTCTACGCCCCGGTGCGCCCCGTGGTGGAACAGGGCGACCAAATTCTCGGCTTCGACGGCTGCCTGAACTTTTTCGCGGGGCCCACCGATCCGACCTTTACCGCGGAATTCAATTTTTACAATGTCCACTACGGCGCCACCCACGTCTGCGGCACCAGCGGCGGCAATACCGACGATATGCTCGAATCACTCAAAATGATGGAACAGGGAAAGCTCAACCCGTCCGTAATGATTACTCACGTGGGGGGGCTCGATGCGGTAATTGAAACCACGCTGAACCTGCCCAATATCCCCGGCGGCAAAAAATTGGCCTATACCGGCGTCAGCCTGCCGCTGACCGCGCTGGACGACTTGGCGCAAAGCAAGTCCCCTGTGTGCCAAAAATTGGGCGAGATCGTGGCCGAACACAACGGTATTTGGAGCCCGGAAGCAGAAGCGTTTCTGCTCGCCAACGCGCCCGCGATTTGAGCTGAAGCCTCGCAATTCCGGCGCAAATCCCAATCAACAACTGTAGTTCAATTACATTGGGAGGCTTCCGGCGCTTGCTCCGCCTCTTCTTCGAGCATGATCGGGATTCCCTCGCGGATGGGGTATCGGCGCCGGCATTCGGTGCATTCAAGATACTGGTTTTGCGCATCCGGGGTCACCGGCGGACGAGATTCGCAGGCGGGGCAGGCAAGTAGTTCGATCAGGCTGGAGTCAATCATTGTGAGTTCCTGTTTTTTATGTGGCAGGCGGCTGCCAATCTGTATCCGGACTTGAAAATTTCCAGGTTTTAGCTTGCATCGGGGTTGCATCCGAGCAACCCCGGCAATATCTTAGCCGAAGTCAATCCGAGTCGGCGTGATGCGAATGCTCCGCGCCCGAGAAAGCCCAAGACCAACAAGCAGGCGGTTTAGTATGAACATCAAATGCATCGGGTATTATATCACAGTCTGTGCGATTGTGTGGATCGGCGCTGTCATTCCTGCTCGGGGCAGAGACGTCGGTCCGCGTTGGATCGAAACGGCGCGCTGGCGGGGAAATGGTTCAGTGTATACCGAACCGTTCTACATCGCCGGTGAACGATGGCGCGTCAAGTTCTATCCGGAGGGTACCCCCCCCTTCCACATTAATGTCTGCGACGCGACCGCTAAGCCCGTTGCCGAGGCCGCCGTGGCAGAAGAGCTGTTGCCCGGCTGGAGAACATTCAGCGACGAGCCAGGTTATCGCATCCTGCGAATCCTTGGCTCGCAAGTGAGTTGGACCGTGACCGTGGAGCAGCGCATGACCGTGCAAGACCAATGGACCCTGGCGGGAAAGCAGAAAGACCACGTCCCCGTCTACAGCCAGACCGGAGTATGGTCCGGCGAGGGACCCGCCGAACCCGTTCGATTCAAAGTCCCCGTCGAGGATGCCCCTTGGCGGATGGTCGTGCAGAACGAGGAAAGCGGCAGGCTGGATGTGACACTGCGCGACGCGTCCGGCAACGAAGTGGTGGCGGCGGAGATGGAACAGGCAGGCGCCGTCGAAAGCTGGGGCTATGCCGCCGGCGAATTCACCCTCGAGATCGGCGCCGGGGATACCGCTTGGACCGTGCGGATGTACGCGGCGGGGTTAAGCCAGTGACGAGTGTCTCAGCAAAATCCATGCCGGTCGTTCTGACTGTGGCGGGCAGCGACAGCGGCGGCGGAGCGGGTATCCAAGCCGATTTGCGCGCTTTTCAGACATGGTGCATTTTTGGCGTAACCGCGCTGACCGCTGTGACGGCGCAGAACCCGTACGGGGTGAGGTCCATCCAAGCAGTGGAACCAGACGTGCTGAACGACCAGGTTGAGGCGATTTTTGCCGCGTTCGATGTTAGCGCAGCCAAAACTGGGATGTTGTTTTCAAGGCTCCACATCGAACAAACCGCGGAAGCGTTCGCCAAACGACCGGAGTTGCCCCTGGTTGTCGATCCGGTGATGGTGGCTACCAGTGGCGCGCGTCTTCTTCAGCCGGACGCGGTCGAAGCGCTGACAAGTCATTTGCTGCCGTTGGCGACCGTAATTACACCCAATCTTGCGGAGGCCGCGATTCTCTTGCAGCGTCCGGCGTTATCGATTGCCGAACCGGAGCAGGCGCGGGAGTTGTCCGAGCGCTTCGGCTGCGCGGTGCTGCTCAAGGGCGGGCACGGGACGGCGGAGCGTTCCAGGGATATTCTTTGGGAAAACGGAGCCGGGTGGTGTTTGGAGTCTGAGGTTGTGGCCGATTCGAAGGGCGCGGGTCACGGCACGGGCTGCAGCTTGAGCGCCGCATTGGCGGCATCGTTGGCGTGCGGGGAGACCCTGCTGGAAAGCGCGCGCGCCGCAAAGGCCTATGTGCTCGGCGCCCTCCGTCAAGCGGTCCGCGTGGGGGAGGGGGTCCATGCCATGTGGCCCGCGCAAATCAGTCCGCTCGACGCCGTAACAGTGCGTGAAATTTCATAGGAGTCTACCCCGGAGAAGGTGATAAAAGTCCCGGCAGAACGCGATACCACGATCAGAACGATCAGCGGATCGGTCTGATCACCACCATATCTCATAGGAAATGACATGACGAAGACGGTGATGAATGACATTTTTTCGGCGCCAGCACGGCAGGGGTGCCTCGTTGCCGTTTTTGCCGCAACACTGGCGATGACGTCCGGTTGCGCCTCACTGCGCCCGCCGGTCCCCGAGCAGCCGGAGGTGGGAGAGGCGTCCGTTCTGCTCGAACTGGGCGCGCCGGATACAAGCGCGGACGTGGCCCGTCCCCAATCCCGTCCCCTGCAGCGCTATCACCGCTATTGGCGCCGCCATCGCAGGCAGGAAATTCGCGCGCATCACAAGGAGATCATGGAGGCGGGGAACGACGACTGGGGGGCGGGATACAGAGCGCTTCTGGACGAGTTGTATAGCGAGGAGAACTTTCGCGAGGCGGCGCAAATTCTCCATGACGGATTGACCCGCGAAACAAGCGAGGACCGCGAGAGCCTCGAATCCGCACTGGGCAGACATCGGATCGCGCGCCTGACATATCTGACCTTGGTTGCCGAAAAACGAGTCGATGAGGACTCCTCGTGGCGTCAAACTGCCGAGGAAGCGCGCCGACGACTGCGCGCAGTGCGTGACCGCAAGCTGCCGGATGTCAAAAAGGACGCAGCTCCCCCAACTAGCGATTGAGGCCGAACATGACTCAAGAATGCGAGACCCCCCAGGCAGCCGGCGAACTGGCGGCCCCCGACGGCATATTTGAACCGGCGCGAATCATGCAGGAACGATCATTGCGTTGGCTTTTGCTGGTCGCACTGGTGGTCAGCCTGGCATGGATCGCCTTGCCGGTCCCGCTGTTTGATTTCGACGAAGGTGCCTTCAGCGAGGTCAGCCGGGAAATGGTTGCGACCGGCGATTTCATCACGCCTCGTCTCAACGGTCGGATGCGGCACAACACCCCTGTGCTGATCTACTGGTGCCAGTCGCTGAGCGGTTCGATTTTCGGATTCAACGAATTTTCCATGCGTTTGCCGTCGGTTATTGCGGCCGTGGCCTGGGTTTTGGCGCTGGTCCGTTTCGGCAGCCGTTGGACCAGCGAGCGGCGCGGCATGCTTGCGGGCATTTTGCTGGCCGCCTCGCTGCAGGTAACCCTGATCGCCAAAGCCGCTACGGCCGAATCCCTGCTGAATCTATTCCTCGCCCTGGCCATGTTTGCAGGCTACCAGTTTAGCCGCACCGGGGAAAAGCGCCAAATTGCCTTATGCTATGTATTTGTCGCTCTTGGTTTTCTGGCCAAGGGGCCCGTGGCATTGCTTATTCCGTTGGCCACGGCGTTTCTGGTCTGCATGGCGCGCAAGGATCCCGAGGGGTTTGCGCGGGGGGTGCTCAATCCCCTGGGGATCGGATTGTTTCTGCTTATTGTAGGCCCCTGGTTTTTGCTTGAGTACATGGCCAATGGGACTCTGTTTATCGAAGGTCTTTTCTTGGATCACAACGTTGCCCACTTTGGCACGCCGTTTGGCGGGTACGGCGGCAGTCTATTTTATTACATTCCGGTGGTGTTGATTGGCATCCTTCCTTTCACCGGCGTTCTGGTGGCCTCGCTCCGTCACAGCCGGCAGTGGTTCGGCAACGACTTGGAACGATTTTGCGCGTTGTGGTTTCTCTTTGTGCTGATTTTCTTTTCCCTGTCCGGCATCAAGCTGCACACGTGCATTGTGTATGGCTACACGCCCTTGTTTTTGCTTATGGCGGGGAACGTGGATCGTCTAAAATCAGCGTCTTGGGCGCTGGCGCCGACCTTTGTGCTCCTGCTTTTCTTTTTGTTTGTTCCCGAACTCGCCGCGATGTTGGCCACGCGCGCTGACGACGAATTTCTTCGCCAGACTCTTTCGCATGCGCCCGCCGTGTTCGGTAGTGCCTATCGGCTGGTCATCTTGTTGTGTTTGGGAATCCTGGTCGGCGTCATGATTCAGCGGCGATTCTCGGTGCCGTTCAAAATTGCCTTGGCGGGGATCATCACCTTGGTGGTCGTCAATGGCGCCCTCGTTCCCGGCATTGCGCATTTGGCCCAAAGTCCAGTCAAGCAGGCTGGCCTGCTGCTGCGCGAGGAAGGCGTTCCGGTATCCATGGTGGGCACGGACAATCCAAGCCTGCTGTTTTATGCTCGCCGCACGGTTGCGCGAAATGATCCCGAGCCGGGCGATCTTGTCTTTACCCGCATCTCAAAACTGCCCGAACTGGAGGGCGCAGTGATTCCTGTTTTTAAGCAGTACGGATATGTGCTGGGACGCTTTGAGAAGCCCACGGAATGAACAACGCTGGTGAATAAAACAGGCATCCCCTCCTGGTCGAGACGCGGATTTTGCAACAGGCAGGGATTCCTCTGCCCTACGAGTTGAAGGGGTACCCCTGCAACTCGAATTAAAGTGATACTATTATGCACGCACCGGACCGATTTAAGCGACTGCTTCGCGAGCGTATCGTTTTTCTGGACGGCGCGATGGGGACCTCCATCCAGGCACTTGGACTTGCCGAGGCAGATTTCCGCGGCGAACCCCTGAAAGACCATCCCGATTGGGCGAACCTGCAGGGCAACAACGATATTCTCAATATCACTCAGCCCCAAGCGATACGTGAGATCCATGATTCCTTCCTCCGCGCCGGAGCGGATGTGATCCAGACCAATACCTTCAACGCTACCGCCATTTCGCAGGCCGACTACGAAACGCAGGAGCTGGTGCGCGAAATCAACCGAGAAGGTGCGCGCATCGCCCGCGAATCCGCGGACTCCGCAACCGCCGCCGCTCCGGAGCAGCCGCGCTTTGTCGCCGGCGTGCTGGGGCCCACAAACCGCACGCTGTCGATCTCGCCCGACGTCAACGATCCCGCCCATCGCGAAATCACCTTCGACCAACTGGCCGCCGCCTACCGGGAAGCCGTCGAGGGCCTGTTCGAGGGCGGTGTCGACCTGCTGATGATCGAGACGATTTTCGACACTCTGAACGCGAAGGCGGCCATTTACGCGATCCGACGGTGGTTTGCCGAAACTCGCCGGGTGCTCCCCGTGCTGATTTCCGGCACCATCACCGACGCCAGCGGAAGAACCCTGACCGGCCAGACGCCCGAGGCCTTTTGGTACTCGGTGCGTCACGCGCCGCCGACCGCGATCGGCTTGAACTGCGCGCTGGGCGCCGACGATCTGCATCCGCATATCCACGAGCTGTCCCGGATCGCCGACGTGCCCACCAGCATTCACCCCAACGCGGGACTTCCCAATCAATTCGGCGAGTATGACGATACGCCGGAACACATGGCCTCCGTGCTCGGCGAATTCGCTCGCGAAGGGTTGGTGAACATCGTCGGCGGGTGCTGCGGCACGACGCCGGATCACCTGGCCGCCATCGTCGAAGAGGTCTCGCGCCACCTCCCGCGCGCGATTCCCGAACCCTCGCGCCACACATGTCTCAGCGGTCTCGAGGGGCTGACCGTCACACCGGACAGCCTGTTCGTCAACGTCGGCGAGCGCACCAACGTGGCCGGCTCGCGCCGCTTCGCCCGACTGATCCGCTCCAAGCAGTACACCGAAGCGCTGGACGTCGCCCGCGAACAAGTCGACAATGGAGCGCAAATGATCGACGTCAATCTGGACGAGGCCATGCTCGACACCCTCCGGGAGATGCCCCACTTTCTCAATCTGATTGCCACCGAGCCCGATATCTGCCGTGTCCCTATCATGATTGATTCGTCGAAATGGGAGGTCGTCGAGGCGGGGCTCAAATGCGTCCAGGGCAAAAGCGTGGTCAACTCCATCAGCCTTAAGAACGGCGAGGACGAATTCCGAATGCAGGCGCGCGCCGTGCGGGATCACGGCGCCGCCGTGGCGGTGATGGCCTTTGACGAGCAGGGGCAGGCCGACAGCTGCGAGCGCAAGGTGGACATCTGCAGGCGCTGCTACCGAATCCTCACGGAGGAACTTGGCTTCCCGGCCGAGGACATCATCTTTGACCCCAACGTTTTCGCCATTGGCACCGGCATCGAAGAGCACCGACGATACGCCCTGGACTTCATCGAGGCGACACGCCGCATCCGCGCCGAGCTGCCGCGCGCCCTGGTCTCCGGCGGCATCAGCAACGTCTCCTTTTCGTTTCGCGGCAACGATACGGTGCGCGGGGCCATGCACGCGGTGTTCCTCGAACACGCCATCAAAGCCGGGCTGTCAATGGGCATCGTCAACGCCGGACAGCTACCCGTGTGCGACGAGATCGATCCCGAACTGCGCGATGCCGTCGAAGACTTGATTCTGGACCGCCGGGACGACGCCACCGACCGACTGCTCGCCTTGGCCGAAACCGTTGCCAACGGGCCGGAGCGACAAACCGCAGACATGTCGTGGCGCGAGCAGCCCGTGAACGAGCGCCTGCAGCATGCCCTCGTCAAAGGGATTACCACCTATGTAAACGAGGACGCCGAGGAAGCTCGCCAGCAACACGACCATGCCCTCGACGTGATCGAAGGCCCGCTCATGGACGGCATGAACATCGTCGGCGAACGGTTTGGCGACGGTCGGATGTTTCTGCCGCAGGTCGTCAAAAGCGCGCGGGTGATGAAGATGGCCGTGGCCGTGCTGCAACCGTTTATCGAGGCGGAAAACGACCGCCGGTCCGCCGGCGCCAAGAAGGGCCTGATCCTGCTGGCCACAGTCAAGGGAGATGTCCACGACATCGGCAAAAACATTGTCGGGATCGTTCTGCAGTGCAACAATTACGACGTTATCGACCTGGGCGTCATGGTGACCGCGGACACGATTCTGCAAACCGCCCGGCACGAGCAGGCCGACATCATCGGCTTGAGCGGTCTAATCACGCCCTCGCTGGAAGAAATGGTTCACGTCGCACAGGAAATGCGGCACGCCGAATTTGACGTGCCCCTGCTTGTCGGCGGGGCCACCACAAACCGTATCCACACCGCCGTCAAGATTGCGCCGGAATATCCCGAACCGGTGGTGCACGTCAAAGACGCCTCGCTCGTGGCCGGCGTCGTCCGAAAGCTCCTGGATCCCGAGCGCAAACAATCCTTCCAACAGGAAATCACCCGGATCCACGAGCAGGCGCGCGCCAAACATCAAAAACAGGTAGACGACACCGACTACCTGTCCATCGAAGACGCCCGCAAGGCTCGCTTCATCCCGCCGCCGGGCTGGCAGAACTATCAGCCGCTCGCCCCCAAGCACCCCGGCGTTCATCGCGTCGACGACGTATCCATCGCCACACTGGCCGAGTACATCGATTGGAATTTCTTTTTCACCGCCTGGGAAATGGACGGAAAGTTTCCGGCCATATTCGACGATCCGCAGCGCGGCGACGAGGCACGCAAACTCTATAACGACGCCCGCCGCATGCTCGATCAACTCGACGCGGAAAACCGCTTGCGAACCAGCGGCGCCGTCGGGTTCTTCCCCGCCAACAGTACCGACGACGACATCATCGAACTCTATACCGACGACACCCGCGAGCACCTCCTGGGATCGTTGCCCATGCTGCGCCAGCAAAAACGAAAGACCCGGACCGACTACCAACTCTCCCTCGCCGACTTTATCGCTCCGCGCAGCTCCTGCAAGCTCGACTACCTCGGATTCTTCGCCGTGACCGCCGGTTTGGAACTGGACGAAGTCGTGGCTGAATTCGACGCCGAAAATGACGACTACCATGCAATCCTGGTCAAAATTCTGGCCGACCGGCTGGCGGAAGCCTTTGCCGAATATCTCCACGAACGCGTCCGCAAGCAGTTTTGGGGGTATGCCTCGGACGAGACCCTCGCTGTCGACGACCTTCTGCGCGAGCGCTACGCCGGCATTCGCCCCGCGCCGGGCTACCCTCCCTGCCCGGACCATCGCAACAAACGGCTAATCCTAAAACTGCTGGATCCGCAAAACACCCTCGGGATTAACCTCACCGAAAGCTGCATGATGCTCCCCGCCGCCAGTGTCTCCGGATTCTACTTTGCCCATCCCGAATCCTTCTACTTCTCCGTTGGAAAAATCAACCCCGACCAGCTCGATGACTACGCCCGGCGAACGGGCGACAATCCGGACACCGCCAAAAAATGGCTCCGTTCCATACTCGCCCGCGGATA
>JBMCIU010000005.1:0-17805 GCA_048616755.1 Verrucomicrobiota bacterium | reverse complement strand
CCCGAAAGAGATGCCGCAGCTCCCGTTGAAATACCTGCGCCATCCTATATAGTACTGATTTGCACCATGCGCGCGGGGCTAATCGGGCAAACGCACAAGCGCCGATTCCGCCGCACCGTCAAATGCAACCATTTTAAACAAGGAAATTCGGCCCGCCGCGGCCGACCGAAATTCCGGAGTCAGGCTCATGCCCACATACGAATACAAGTGTTTGAAATGCGACCACCGCTTCGACCATTTCCAAACAATGACCGACGCCCCGCTCAGCACCTGCCCTGACTGCGGCGGTGGCGTCAAACGGCTCATTGGCGCCGGCGCGGGAATCATCTTCAAAGGTAGCGGTTTCTACTGCACGGACTACAAAAACACCGGCAGTCAGTCCGCCGACAAGAACACCACTGCCGCCACATCCGCAACAAACCAATCCGCGGCAAGCGACAACGGCAAAGAAAAAACCGCCGCACCTGCCAAGGAAACCCCAAAAAAGGAAGTCGCCGCCTCATGATTCGATGCCCCAATTGCGATGCGGAAAACCAAATCGGCGCCATTTTCTGCCGCTCCTGCGGCGAGCGATTGAATTTGGACGAACTCAAGCCGGAAGACATAGCTAACCAAAGCCGTCCAAGCGGACTCAAGACTGTCGCGGAGATCTGCGGACGGGTCATCAAACTGGCGATTCTCCTTCTTATCATCCTCTGTCTGGTGGGATTGTTTATCCAGCCGCCCCAGGGTATCGAAGAATACGAGGAAGGGGAAAAACTGTATCGAGGCGCGCTCGCCAAGCTGGACTCGCTCAAACGCGGCGTCCCCGCCGGCACGCAATATTCGCTGTCCGCCGGGCAAATCAATGCTCTCGCCGATGCTCAGGGCGGCTTTGCCGGGGAAAACTGGGGCGTGCGCACCGACCGCGAGCAGACCGGCAAAGGCATCCTGCATACGGTCGACGTCCACGTTTGGCCCCGCAACGGCGGATACGTCAAGTGCGTCCTCAAATCAAAGTTAATGGACAAGCTACCGCTCTACGTCACCGTACTCTTTCATCTGGAAGTCGGCGACGAGGGCCTGGAAAGCAACCTCGTCTCCGCCAAAGTCGGGCGCGTTCCAATGCCGGGACCGGCGGCGCGATTCCCCCTTACGCGTTTCGAAACCATCTTCCCCGACACACCCGAACTGTTTAATGAAGTTGCTCCCCTCATCAGGCAAATTGAAACTTCGCCGGACGAGATCGCCATCGAGTCCAGATCTCCCGCCAACAACTAACCCCTCCGTGCAGCCGGCGAACGATGGCGGAAAAATCTCTAAGACTAAAAAACGCGAGAAGAAATCATGCCCGAATTGTTCCGTAAAACTTTGCCAGTATTTATTGCGCTCGCCATTATTTCAGCGGCACATGCCGGTCCAACATTCAAACTGAGCGAGGACGGGATCAATCTGAACGTCGGCGGCGATCTCCGCCTGCGCCTGACTCACTACAACCGGAATGCGCTGCCGCTGCCGGGCGGAAGGCCATTGCCCGCCCCTCCCTTCGGCGGACAAGAACTGAACGAGTTGGACAACCTGCAGTATCTGCGACTGCGCACCCGCGTGTGGGGGCAACTGGCGCTTACCGAACAGATCTCGGCATACGCTCGTCTCGTCAACCGCAGTCAGTATTTCGGCGACCGCCACGTGTCTCCGAAAAACGACTACGGCGAACCCAGCTCAACCTGGGCGTTTTGGGACGAGACCGTGGTCGACAACCTCTATCTGGATGTCGCGGCCCCCTTCGGCGCCAATGCTTGGACGCTGCGGCTGGGACGGCAGGATGTTGTCCTGGGCAACGGCATGGTTTTCCTCGAGGGCACCCCGTACGACCAGGGACGCGGCATCTACTTCGATGGTCTTCGCGCCGACTATGCTTGCGGTCTTTGCACCCTTACGCTGCTGGCCCTGCACAACCACACTCAGGATGACCGAGGCGCACTTTTCAACGACCAAAATCGCCGGCTGCGGCGGGGCGAAACCGGCGTGCTGGGAGCCTACTTCACTCAAAAAAATATCCGCGAGGACATGAGCGCGGACCTCTACGCCTTCCACATCGACATTGACGACGAATCCCCCGCGGCAAGCGAAGCCGGAGAAGTAAACCACCCTGATGATGAAAATGCCGCCATCAACTTGGTCGGCGCACGGCTTTTTGGCGCGCTCAACCCGAAAACCGACTACAGCGTGGAACTGGCTCGCCAATTCGGCACCTACAACGGCGCCGGCACAAAACAAGATCTCAAAGGCTGGATGGCCGACGCGCGCCTGACTCTCAACCACTGGAGCGACAAGCCGCTCAACCCCGTCCTCGGGCTCGAATACACCTACATGAGCGGCGCGGAAAACGACGGCGACGGCGATTATGAAGGCTGGCACCCGGCGTTTGCCGAGTACCCCATCTGGCGCGAAGAACTACTCCCCCTTAAGTTCTACGCCAACTGGACGAACTTCCATCAAGCTCGGATTGCCGTCGATATGGCGCTAAACCCAAAAGCCAGCCTGCAAATTGCCGGCGCCACACTGCACGCCGACGAAAAAAACACCCCTTTGGTCGAAAATGTAACTCCCGAGGGAGGCCATATCGGCGAACAGCTGTGCGCGTTTCTGGACTACCAACTCCTGCCGCGGATGACCGTATCACTCGAAGCCTCGCAATTTTACCCCGGCAGCCACCTGCCCGGCATGAAAACCGCCGAATGGCTCCGTTTCCAAACCATCTTTCGCTTCTAATCCCTCTCGACTGAGCTTGAAAACTTTTCCCGCGCACCGCACTTGGAACGCATCTTGGATATGAACCGAAGGCGCCCCGCCCGAAAACGCCTGGGTGCTGTTTCGCTCCGAATTCGAGTGCTCCGACATCCCGGACGGCAGTTACCGCGGGCGGCAGTTACCGCGGACGGCAGTTACTGTGAGCGGCCATTATTGGCCGCCTCCCCTTGGCCGCCTCTTTCCCGACCGCCTTCTTAGCCGCCCTCTCCCGTCATACCGAGAATGCGCCGAATAACGGGAAGGGCTTTTGAGACGGTCACGATTTCGAGTTTGGACCGCAGTTCTTCGGGGACCTCGCGCAGGTCGTTCGCGTTTTTTTCCGGCAGGAAAACGGTTTTCACGCCGGCGCGCGCGGCGGCGAGCACCTTCTCCTTGATTCCGCCGACCGGCAGCACTCGTCCGCGCAGGGAAATCTCGCCCGTCATCGCGGTATCCAGAGCGGCCGGCTTCCCCGCCAGCAGCGAAGAGATGGCTGTAGCGATGGCCAACCCGGCTGAAGGACCGTCTTTGGGCGTGGCGCCGGCCGGGACGTGGATGTGAATATCCAACTCGCGCAGGGGAGTCGGGTCAATCCCCAGATCGGCTGCATGATTTTTGACGAAGGAAACCGCAGCACGCGCGCTTTCCTTCATCACCTTGCCGAGAGAGCCGGTGAGGACCAGATGCCCGGATCCCGGCACGGTTGTCGCCTCGATCTGGAGGGTTTCCCCGCCGGCGGCGGTCCAGGCCAAGCCGACTGCGATGCCGGTTTCGGGCTCGTCCGGCAGCTCGTCCGCGAACTCGCGCGGCGGCCCCAGATAGTCGGTCAGATCATTGACTCCAATGGAGGTGGTGACATCGGCGGCGACCTCCTCGTCGACCAGTTTGCGCGCGTATTTTCGGCAAATACCGCCAATTTCCCGTTCGAGATTGCGCACGCCGGCTTCGCGCGTGTATTCAGAGACGACACGATCCACCGCCCCCGAAGTCAGCCGTAGCTGCTTGTCGAGCAAGCCGTTTTTCTCAAGTTGTCTGGGCAGCAGGAAGCGTCGGGCGATCTTGTGCTTTTCCGGCCGGGTGTAGCCGGGAATGCGGAGCACCTCCATTCGGTCCAGGAGCGCAGGAGGAATGGGATCCAGAATATTGGCGGTGGTGATAAACATCACCCTGGACAAATCGAAGGGCACTTCGAGGTAATGATCGGAGAATTCGCTGTTCTGCTCCGGATCGAGGACTTCCAGCAGCGCGCTGGAGGGATCGCCGCGGAAATCGTTGCCCAGCTTGTCGATTTCATCAAGCATGAACACGGGGTTGGCGCTGCCCGCCTTTTTGACGCCTTGGATGATCCTGCCCGGCAAGGCGCCGACATAGGTTCGCCGATGTCCTCGAATCTCGGCCTCGTCGCGCACGCCGCCGAGCGAGATGCGGATAAATTCGCGCCCCATCGCCGCGGCGATGCCCTTGCCCAGCGAGGTTTTTCCGACGCCCGGCGGACCGACAAAGCAGAGAATGGGACTGCTTGAGTCCTGCCGGAGCCGCATGACAGCCAAATGCTCGATGATGCGCTCCTTGACGCGTTCGAGATCATAATGATCCCGGTTAAGGATTCGACGCGCACGTTTGAGGTCGAGTTGGTCCTCGCTACACTGGTTCCACGGCATGTCCACCAACCATTCCACGTAGGTTCGCGCGACATTGTGCTCCGGAGCGGCGGGGTGCATCCGATTCAGCTTGGCCAGCTCGCGTTCGGCGGCATCGCGAGTGGCTTCCGGCAGCCCCGCATCGGCGACCTTCTGGCGCAGGTCGGCCACGTCGGGGGAGTCGGTATCCTCGCCCAGCTGCTCCTGTATGGCGCGCAACTGCTCGCGGAGGAAGTGCTCGCGCTGCTGCTCCTCGAACGCATTGTTGACCTGGCTTTGGATTTCGTGCCCCAGGCGCAGCACGTTCACCTCGCGGGTCATGAACGTCATAATCACGCCCAGACGCTCCTCGACGTTGAGGGCGGCAAGCACGCTCAGCTTTTCCTCGTATCCCAGGCTGATGGTGTCGGCGATTAGGTCGGCCATGCGCCCGCGGTCGTCAATATTAAACAAAGCGATGCGCAGATCTTCGGGCAGGTTTGGAGAGAGCCCGATGATTTCCTCGAACTGGTCGCGCACCTTGCGGGACAAAGCCTCGACCTGCAGGTTGTCCGGCTCGGCCTCCTCAACAATCCGCACAAACGCCTCATAGCGTTCTCCGTATCGGCTCACGGACAACAGTTCGACGCGATGCAAACCGCGAACCAAAACACGAACCGTGTCATCAGGGAACCGCAGCATTTTGGTGATTCGCCCCACGCAGCCGTACTCGAAAAAACTTTCCGGACCATCAGCTTCCTGAACCCCCGATTTAAGCGGTACGAACGCAACCAGACGGTCGCCGGCGGCAACCTCTTCAGTCAGTTCGATCTCCTCGGGCTTTGCCAACGTCAACGATGTCATTGTATAGGGAAAAAGCACCACGCCGTCCAGTGGGATCACCGGCAGTTCGTGCGGAAGCTCCTCGCCCATGTCCGTCGGTTCGGAGTCCGCGTTGCCCTCGCCGGGAGACTGGGGCGGTTGCAGAGATGCTTTTAGGTGGTCTTCGGAAATCGATGCCATACAGAAATACCTGGGGTTAAGTCGGGGAATATCCCCGCCATTCGATTAAGTTTGTCGATGCCGCCCAAAACTCTCCGTCCAAGAACGGGGCACTGACTGGCATCCAAACAAATTACATACTATAGTCGTCAAAACATAGCGTGCTGGCCGTCGCACAAGCGCAATACGGCAAAAAAAATGGGCAAGTCGGGTGGCAGAGTGCGGCAAAACCGCTATTGTACAGAATTATAAACGTCATCAATCATGACCCAATGCAGAATTGAGGCAATCATGGCAGACAATCCAAAACTCATCGTCCTGGCGGAGCAACTCCGCGGACAATCCTTCGACCTGACTGAAGACCGATACAGCGTGGGACGGGCGGAACAATGCGACATCTGTATTCCAGATCCCACCATGAGCGGCACGCATTGCGTGCTGACACGCGATGAGGACGGCGGATATACTGTCACCGACGAGGGCAGCACCAACGGAACCAGAGTCAACGGAGTCCGCGTTGACAGCCAGAAACTGGCGCACAGCGACATCCTCCAAATCGGGGGAGTAGAAGTCCTCTACGACTCCGGCGAAAAAGTAGTCACCGAGAATCTCAGCACTCAGACGCGCATCAATCTTCAAGAGACTTCTGGAGGCCAGCCGGTCTCGGACATGGCCAACTTCTCGCCGTTCGGCTCTCGCGCCCAAGGCCCTCGCGGCGACGGCGAAGCCAACAAAACATTGATGTGGGCCGTTTATGGAGGCATAGGCGTCCTTGTCATCGTTGCATTGGTTCTACTAACGCAAGTCATACTCGGCATCCTTGGCAGCTGATCCCGGTATTGGCCTCGCACACCCCCCTTTAACAAGCGAAATCATGCCCGAAAATCGTCCCAATCAAGATTCGAACGACCAAACTCCTTCGCCCCCCGATCCCCGGGACAGCCAGCCGACCGGCGACAAAGAGTCGCCGTCCGCAAAATTGCCGCGTCCGCCGATGCAGACCATTCTGTTCTGGGTCGTTCTGCTCGCCTTGGTCCCGGCATTGCTCGTCTGGCTCGGCCAGACCCGGTCCCAAGAGGAGGTTGATGAACTGACGATTTCGGAGTTCGAAGAATACCTTCTCAAGGAACGGGTCAGCAAAGCACTCATCCACCGCGACTCAGCTTCAGGACGCGTGGAGAAGATCACCGGCACCTACCAGCCGTCGCGAACCCAAGCCGAAGACGTGCCGGAGACCGAAACGCGCCAGTACAGCGTCGAACCCATTTACACCGAGGCGCTCGAAGAAATGCTTCGCGAGCATTGTCCGGAGCGGGATGTGCGAAAGGTCTCCAATTTTTGGAGCCAACTGATGCTGTCTCTACTGCCGATCCTACTGCTGGTTCTGCTGCTCTACTTCCTATTCTCGCGTCAAATGAAGATGGCCGGCAAAGGGGCCTTCCAATTCGGCAAAAGCCGCGCCCGACTCACCCAGCCCAGCCATGAGAAAGTGACCTTCAACGAGGTTGCAGGCGCCGACGAGGCCAAGGACGAAGTGCAGGAAATCATTGAATTCCTCAAAGATCCAAAGAAATTCCAGCGCCTCGGCGGGCGAATCCCGAAAGGGGTGCTGATGATCGGCCCCCCGGGCACCGGCAAAACGCTTATTGCCCGCGCCATTGCGGGCGAAGCCGAGGTCCCGTTCTACTCGATCAGCGGCTCGGACTTCGTCGAAATGTTCGTCGGCGTCGGCGCCAGCCGCGTACGCGACATGTTTGAAGAGGGCAAACGCAACGCTCCCTGCATCATTTTCATTGACGAAATCGACGCGGTGGGGCGCTCCCGCTTCTCCGGCATCGGCGGCGGACACGACGAACGCGAGCAGACACTCAACGCCCTGCTGGTGGAAATGGACGGATTCGAAGCCAATTCGGGCGTCATCGTCATTGCCGCGACAAACCGTCCCGACGTCCTCGATCCGGCCTTGCTCCGACCGGGACGCTTCGACCGTCAGATCAGTATTGATATGCCGGACTTCAAGGGCCGCCTGGGCATCTTGGACGTGCATTCGAAAAACGTGCGCCTGGCCGAGGACGTCGACCTCCTGGTCATCGCCAAGGGGACCCCCGGCTATAGCGGCGCCGACCTGGCCAACCTGATGAACGAAGCCGCCTTGCTCGCCGCGCGCCAAGACAAGGAATGCATCGACATGGCCGACCTCGAAGAGGCTCGAGACAAAGTCCGCTGGGGGCGCGAACGGCGCAGCCGAACCATCGACGAGCGCGACCGGCGGATCACCGCCTTCCACGAAGCAGGCCATGCCCTCGTCGGACTGCTCTGCGAACACGCCCAGCCGCTGCACAAGGTGACCATCGTCCCGCGCGGCAACGCCTATCTCGGCGCCACCATGCACCTGCCCGAAAACGACCGATACACCAAGAGCTTCTCCGAATTCATGGACGAACTGGCCGTGCTCATGGGCGGGCGAATTGCCGAGGAACTCATCTTCGACGACATCACCAGCGGCGCCGCCATGGATATTCGACAAGCCACTGAAATCGCCCACCGAATGGTCTGCGAATGGGGCATGAGCAAGCGCATGGGCCCCCTTAACTATGGATCGCGCGGCGAACACATATACCTCGGACGGGAAATTACCCGCAACGAAGACCACAGCGAACAAACCACTCGCGAGATCGACGAGGAAGTCCGAGCCATTGTGGACTCCGCAACCGACCGAACACGCGAGCTGCTCAAAAACAACGCCGACAACCTACGCCTGCTTGGAGATACCCTCCTCGACAAGGAAACCCTCTCCGCCGATGAAATTCGCGAACTGCTCGGCTTTGAAAAGACCGCAGGCAAAACGGAAAAAGCGGAAACGACGGACGAAAGCCCCGCTACCGAGGACGCCGACACCGAAGAAAACAAAGAAGAATAGGGCGTCTCGCCTGTTCCCCCCCACATTACACATTACACATTACACTGAACACTGAACACTGAACACTGAACACCGATCACTGAAAACCAATTTCGCAGGAGGCTGCTTGTTGACTGGCCCCCCCCATCCGGACTCGAGCGAATGGCTCCGACCAACGAATGGCGGTTGTACACTGGCCCTTCGCGTCCAGCCGCGGGCCAAACACACCGAAATCCGCGGAGTTCGCAACGGCCGTCTGCTCGTGCGTCTGAAGGCGCCGCCGACGGACGGCAAGGCAAATGACGAATTGGTCGGTTTTTTACGCAAAAGCTTCGGTCTTCCCAAATCGGCGATCCAACTGATTGCCGGGGAAACATCCCGCGACAAAGTCGTGTTTGTCCACGGAGTCGGTGCGGACAAAGCTTCCACCCATCTATCCATGCATCCGGAGAGCTCCAGTTGAGACTTCCCGACGGAAAGATCTTGGCGGCGACCGGCAACAACCGACAGAAACCGAAGAAACTCCGCCCTGAAGGGCAGAGCAACGGAAAAACATTCCCGCATGGCCGCTGGCTTCCGATTAACTTGGTGGGAATATGCGCTCGAACGTCTTCGGCGCATCAACATTCTGCTGGCCTTGCTGTGCGCCGGTTTATTGATACTCGGAGTTTTGTTCATCCACGGTGCCGGACAGCAGATGGGCGGCAAATACGCGGTATTGTGGAAACGTCAGATCTTTTGGATTTGCATGGGGCTAATAGCTCACGCGGGCATAATTCTGGTGAACTTGCGCACCTTGGGCCGATATTCCTGGATCGTCTACAGCGGCGCCACCCTGCTTTTGGCGTCGGTATTGGTTTTCGGGACCGAGATCAACAATGCCCGCAGTTGGCTTTCGCTGGGACCATTCACGATACAACCGTCCGAACTAATGAAGCCCGCTGCGATTGTGACGCTGGCGTGGGCGGCGTCGCGTCCCGGCATCCGCATGCAGCGCGGCGACCGCATACTTTTACTGGCCGCCCTGACCGCCATTCCGGTCGGGCTGATTGCTCGCCAACCGGATCACGGCACGGCGCTGGTGTTTCTGCCCATCGCCGGGGTCATGCTCTTTCTCGGCGGGCTTCGGTGGAAGTGGATTGGCGTGGCCGCACTGCTCGTTGCCCTGGCCGCGCCGGTGGGTTACCAGTTTGCCCTGGCGCCCCATCAACGAGAACGAATTCGAACCTTTCTGGACCCCTCCGCAGACATTCGAAACACCGGTTGGAACGCGCACCAGTCCATGCTTGCGGTGGGCAGCGGCGGCTTCTCGGGAAAGGGATACATGCAGGGAACCCAGTACGTGCTGGGATACCTGCCCCAGACGGTGGCGCCCACAGACTTTATTTTTTCGGTCATCGCCGAAGAAACCGGTTTTGTCGGCGCAAGTGCGTTGCTGGCGTGCTTTTTTGGCGTTATCTTATGCTGTCTGCGTGCGGCGGCGGTCTCTTCGAGCAGCTTTGGCGCCTACGCTGCCGCCGGGGTGGCGGCTTTGGTTGCAATTCATGTGTACGTCAACTTGGGCATGACCGTCCGGGTAGCGCCGATCATCGGCATCCCGCTGCCGCTGGTCAGCTACGGAGGCTCGTTCATGCTGGGCACGATGATCTCGCTGGGACTGGTGCAAAATGTCTGCATTACCCGACGACTCGACCAAGAACAATAACCAACACCAAACTACAGATTGCCGCCGCAAAACGCCAACAAGGAACATTTTACCACATCCGCGGCTCTAAATAGTGGCGGGGAAAACAACGGCTGCTCCGGTCGGCGCAATTACACAACTTTAGACACGGTATTCAATGACGCAAACCCATACGCAAGAATCACTCATCGAAGTCAAAGAAAAGCCGCGCATGGTCGAACGGGCCTTTCTCGTCGGACTGTGCCATGCCCATGAGGAACCCGAACACGTCGAGGAACTGCTGGACGAACTGGCCGACCTCACCGATACGCTGGGAGTCCAAGTCGTCGGGCGCACCGTCGCCCGCCTCCGTCAGCCGCGAAGCCGCTATCTGCTCGGGGAGGGAAAGGCCGACGAAGTTACCGAAATGGCGCAGGAGGCCAATGCCGATGTGATCATCCTCGACGACGAACTCACCCCCTCGCAGCAGCGCAATTGGGAAACCCGAACCAACGTGGCGGTTATCGACCGGCAGGAAGTAATCCTGGACATTTTCGGCAAGCACGCGCGCACCCGGGAAGCGGAGCTGCAAGTGGCATTGGCGCGCTCAAAGTACGATCTGCCGCGCCTGAAACGGCGCTGGACTCATCTGCATCGCCAACGCGCCATGGCGGGCGGTCAGGGAATGCGCGGCGAAGGCGAACAGCAGATCGAAGTCGACGCCAGACTGGTCCGCAAACGCATTCGCCGGCTCGAGAGCCAACTGGAGGTCGTTCGTCAACAGCGACAAACCCAGAGCAAGCGACGCAACCGCCAGGCCGTCCCCCAAGGCGCTATCGTCGGCTACACCAACGCTGGAAAATCCACAGTGCTCAACGCCCTTACCGGCGCCGCTGTTCTCACGCAGAACAAGCTCTTCGCCACGCTCGATTCTACCGTACGTCGCGTGTGCCTGAAAAACCGCACACTCCTGCTCAGCGATACGGTTGGCTTCATTCGCAAGCTCCCCCACCAGCTGGTGGAAGCCTTTCACTCCACTCTCGAAGAAGCCATTGAAGCCGATTTCCTGGTCGAGATTCTCGATGTCACCAGCGACGCCGTCGACGAACACCATCGAACCACCCGAGAGGTCCTCGAGGAACTCGGCGCGTGGGACAAATCCGTCATCACGGTGTTCAACAAACTCGACCAACTGACAGACTCCTTTCGCGTTCGACGCCTCCGCCGCAACCACCCAGACGCGGTATTCATCTCGGCAAAAACCGGCGAAGGATTGGACGAGCTTTCCGAACGCTTGGCCGAAGAGGCTTGGCGGCGAGCCGAAGAAACCACCTGCCTCATCCCGCACAGTCGGCACGACCTAGTCTCCTACCTCCATCGCGAAGCGGACGTCCTCAACACCGAACACGAATCCGAGGGGGTCCGCATGACCGTGGCCGGTCCACAGGCTGTCCTAGCCTCCGTGGAGGAGTTCTACGCCGAATGAAAACTGTGGAGTGACGGGCGAGACCGCAGGCACAGAGAAACACGGACAGAAAAACGGCAGCATCAAATCAGACCGACCAGACCGAGCTGCCTGATCACACACCCGCCCTACAACAAGGAGCTGCTCCCATGCAAACACGCCTGATCAACGCTCGGATCGTAGATCCGGCCACCGGCTTCGACGGCCCCGGCGAGGTGGGAATTAGCGACGGTATCTTCGCGGACCCGCATTCGCTCGCCGATCCGCAGGTGATCGACTTGGCGGGCAAGGTCGTCTGCCCCGGCTTTGTCGACATTCATGTTCATCTGCGCGATCCCGGCCAGACCCACAAGGAGGACTTGGCCTCGGGCAGCGACGCCGCGGCCGCAGGCGGATTCACCACCATCGTGGCAATGCCGAACACCGAGCCCCCCGCTGACTCTCCCATGCAGCTGCAGCGGATGCAGCATCGCCTGGATGCGGTAACGTGCGTGCGGGTTCTCCAGTCCGCCTCCCTAACCTTGGGACGCGGCGGCGCCGAGCTTGCCGACTTTGGCGCGCTGCGGGATGCTGGCGCAGTCGCGTTGACCGACGATGGCGGATGCCTGTCCGAGGCCTATCTCATGCGCGAAGCCATGCGAAATGCGCATCAGGTCGGTTTGGTCGTCATGGACCATTGCGAGGATGGGAGCCTGGCTCGCGGCACCGTGGTCTACGAGAGCGAAACCGCGCGCCGCCTGAATCTGCCCGCGCGCAGCCGTGTCGCCGAAGAACTAATTGTTGCCCGCGACATTTTGCTTTGCCGCGATACCGGCTGCCCGGTTCACATCCAACACGTGAGCACCTCCGGCGCCGTTGCGCTCATTCGCCGGGCGCGCGCCGAGGGGCTGCCGGTCAGCGCGGAGGCTACCCCCCATCACCTGCTGCTCACCCACGAGGCGTGCGCCGAGCATGGGACACTGGCCAAAATGAACCCGCCGTTGGGCGCCGAAGAGGACCGGCAGGCGCTGATCGGGGCGCTCCGGGACGGCACAATCTCCACCATCGCCACGGACCACGCCCCGCATACGCTCGAGGAAAAAGCGGTCGGCTTTCTTCGCGCGCCCTTCGGGATCATCGGTTTGGAAACCGCCGTGCCCATGTGCCTGACCCACTTGGTTCACACAGGGTTGCTGTCGCTCTCCGCCTTCGTTGCCGCGTTCACCACCGGCCCCTGCACCGCCTTGGGCTTGCCGTTTGGAACCCTGCGCCCCGGAGCGCCCGCGGACATCACGGTCCTGGATTTGGAGGCCACCGGCACCATCAACCCCGAAGCATTTCGCTCGCAGGCGCGCAACACTCCCTTTGCAAACATGAACTATCGCGGAAACGCCGTAGAAACATGGAGTTGCGGCATCCCCTCTTCGGAGGGGCCAGGTATCCGCCCGCAAGACTCCGACAAATCAAACCAACATTGACGACTGAACACTGAAAACCAGCGCCAGGGTATGACGACACTAGCCACAGATGAGTTCACATTGGTTCGACAGGTTGACGAGTTCGTGGACAAGATCGGACAACGACCCGAGGACCTGCCTGCTCTTCTTCAGGCGCTGCAGCGCGAGTTCCATTATTTGCCGCCGCCTGCGCTCGACCGATTGGCGGAACAAACCGGATTGACGCCGGCCCGAATTCACGGCGTCGTCTCCTTTTATCCGGATTTTCGGATGCGCCCCGCAGGTCGACACACCATCCAAGTGTGCGTGGGAACAGCCTGCCATGTCAAAGGCGCCGAAAATATTCATCAGGCGTTTCGCAGGCACCTAGACATCAACGAAAACGAGGATACCGATGCCGAGGGACAATTTACCGTCGCCAAGGCCGCGTGTCTGGGCTGCTGCATGCTGGCGCCGGCGGTGCGCATCGACGACGTCATCTATGGCCACCTGACCCCCGGCGGCGTCGGCGAGGTGCTGGACGATTTTCTTGCCGCGGACGAAAGCCCGGCGGACGCCAACGCGGAGCTGCGCCCGCCAAACGGTGCAGGCGAGATTCGCGTCTGCCTTTGCTCCAGCTGCCGAGCGGCCGGCGCGCAGGACCTCTTTGGCGAACTCCGCAAAAGTATCAAACAGCGAGGCTACCCCGTCGTGCTTGCCCAAGCGGCATGCACGGAACCATCCACTCAAGCACCCGCTCTCAATATTCTGACCAGTTCCGGAACCGGCTTCCGCTACGCCAATGTTCACCCCGAAGATGCCGATGGAATCCTGCACCGCCATTTCCGCCCGGGAAATCCTCTCCACTGGTTCCAATCCGCGGGATACCACCTCTTGGAAGCTCTCCTGCTAGGACGCGCGATCCCGAAGGCAGTTAACCGCTACACCACACGAATCCAGGAAACCATTCGCCCCGCGGACCTGGCCATCCAAACGCGAGTGGCCACCGACAGCGCGGGCGAAATCTCGCCCCTTAACATCGAAGAGTACCGCGCCGCAGGCGGGTTTCAGGCCTTGGAGCATGCCCTGACATTGCCGCCCGAAACCATCATTGAAACCGTCCGGGCATCGGGCCTGCGCGGACGAGGCGGAGGCGGATTCCCCACTTGGCAAAAATGGCGCCAGGTGCGCGATGCCGCGGACCACAACGCCTTGATCATCTGCAATGCCGACGAGGGCGATCCCGGCGCGTTCATGGACCGCATGCTCCTGGAGTCATTCCCTTTCCGAGTTCTGGAGGGCCTGGCAATCGCCGCCCTGGCCGTCGGAGCGACCGAGGGGATCATCTACGTCCGCGCCGAGTACCCCCTCGCCATCGAGCGCCTCGAGAAAGCAATTCAACTGGCCGCCGACCAAGGATATCTCGGCGATCGAATGCGCAACGGCGAACACACCCTGAACCTGCACATCCACGAGGGAGCAGGCGCATTCGTATGCGGCGAGGAAACCGCCCTGATCGCGGCCCTCGAGGGGCGGCGGGGAATGCCCGAAATTCGCCCGCCCTACCCCGCCGAATCGGGTTTTCGCGGCCGCCCCACCTTGGTGAACAACGTGGAAACCTACTCGCTTGTGCCGTGGATAATGCGCCGGGGCGCCGCGCCGTTTGCAGCCCTGGGCACCGACAACAGCCACGGCACCAAAGTCTTCTCCCTTGCAGGAGCAGTGCGGCGCGGCGGATTGATCGAAGTCCCCATGGGCACCACCATCCGCCAAATCGCCGAGGATATTGGCGGAGGGGTACCCAGCGACGGCGCCTCGCCACGCACCTTCAAGGCCGTGCAGGTCGGCGGACCCTCAGGCGGGTGCATCCCGGCCTCGCTTGCCGATACCCCCGTAGACTACGAAGCCTTGCTCGGACACGGCAGCATGATGGGCTCCGGCGGAATCGTTGTGCTCGACGATACCTCGTGCATGGTCGAAATTTCCCGCTACTTTCTGGCGTTCACCCAAGACCAATCCTGCGGCAAATGCACCCTCTGCCGAATCGGCACCCTTCGCCTGCTCGAGATTCTCGAAACCCTCTGCGCAGGCACCGCCGCCGAGACCGACATCGAACGCCTCGAGGAACTTGCCCTCGTCGTGCAGCGCGGCAGCCTCTGCGGACTGGGGCGCAGCGCACCCAATCCCATCCTCTCCACATTGCGCCATTTTCGCCCGGAATATAAAGCCCACGTCAACGGCTTCTGCCCCGCACTCCAATGCCGTTCCCTGATCCGCTATGATATCACCGAAGACTGCATTGGCTGCACTCTGTGCGCCCGGCACTGTCCCGTTAACGCCATCGAGTACAAACCCTATCAACAACACGTCGTTGACCACAGCCTGTGCGTCCGCTGCGGAACCTGCGAATCCATCTGCCCCGCCAACGCCGTGCGGCGCATACCAAACTCGCAAAGACACGATTGGAACCATAATGAAACTGCGCCCCGCAAGGAGATCTAAATTGTCTATTTCCACTTCCCCCCGGCCGTCCCAATCCAAGTTGCAAGCTCCTTGGTCTCTGCCCTTACTCTCCGGCATCCTGAGTTGCGCCGTCTCCTTGACTCAGGCAGTCGAGACCCCCAAGTCCTATGGCGCCCCCTCCAGCTACGAGCACGCGGTTGTGCGCGTTCCAATGACCGAGCAAGCGCCCACTATCGACGGCGTCATTGAAAATGGAGAGTGGGAAGACGCTACGGGCGTCTCCGGGTTTTGGTACGACTTTTCCCTGGCCCATCCGCGGTTTTTGGCGTCGCATCATACCCAACCGCGCGTGTACCTATCCTACGACAAGGATAATTTTTATGTGTGCTTCGACAATCCGGTCTACCCTCACAACTCCTGGCTGAAGGCGCGCGGGCGGTTTCCGGACGTACTCCACCACCCCCAGTACGGGTTGCTGTGGGACGACCACGTTGAGTTTGAATTGCGCCCCTATCCGGAGAATACCAAAGGATTCAACCTCGGCCTGTTGCGCTGGGACGTGAACGCGATCAGCAACTTCGTCGATTGGTGCTGGACCAAAGAAGGCGGAGACGACCGCTCCTGGCAGAGCAACGCGGAGATCAGCACGAAGGTCGGCGACAAACGCTGGATCATCGAGATGGCGATTCCCTTCGAATCGCTGCGCTACGCCGGATACGCGGGAACTGACGATAATGGCGAACCGTACGTAAAGATCCCTCCCCCCGACGGCACAGTCTACCGCTTCTGGTTCCACGAAGGCATTGGAGGATGCGGAACCTACAGCCTGCATTTCGACAAACACAACTTCATGGTCACCGAAGGCGAATTCATCTTCGACTCCAAGGCGCCCAGTTTCCAGATCAATGAACTTGGCGAACTCATGGACGACGTGATCAATCTCGAACTTTCGGTCAAAAACCACAGCTCCCGCTCGGAAACCGTGCGCCTCGGATTCTTCGTCGAAAATCCCGCCGGCAACATCTACTCCAGCTACAACTCCGACGAACTCAGCGACGGATTGCTCGAGCTGCGCCCCGGCGAAGTCCGCACCATACGCCTGCGTCAGCCCTTCCCCGGCATCAGCCGCGACGGCAACGTCCTGTGGTTCGACGTGCGCAGCGCCGGCAAGCCCGCCAAAATACTGTACCGCACCCGCCTGCAGGATTTCCATGGCATGGACGGCGGACGCGTGCTGGTGGGCGAACGCTTGGTCTCATATCCGGAGCGGCGTTTGGAACCCATCGACGACATGCGTCCGGGCCGCGAGGACTTCCGACTCATATGGGACTACACCCCCGTCACGCAAAAAGTCTCCTGCATCATGGACACGGACGTGCACGGCGCCAGCGAAGAGGCGCAAAGCGCGGTTGAAGCCAAAGTTACCGTTGAGGAAAACATCCCCGATGGAAAAGTGCTGGCGGAACAGACCGTTCCCTTCAACGGTCCCTTCGCTGTGGCGACACTCCAACTGCCCAAGGACCTGGAAGACGGTTTGGAGATGAAGATGACCACGATTCTCTTCGACGAAAACAAGCGGATTATGGGCGAACGCTCCGTTGCCACCACCGGCAGCAGCAAGCGCCCCAAACCATGGGTCTATCTTAATCCTGAATGGCTTGACAACGAAATCGGCCTGGAAGACCGCGTCTGGGAACCGTTTACCCCCATCGAAAAGACCGACGACGGATTCGCAACCCTCAAGCACACCTTCGCCATTGCCGATTCCGGACTGCCCGAGCAGATCCGCATCAAACCGGATCCGCGCGAGTTGCCCTTCGACAAGCGCGGCGACGACGCCGAGCTTTCCGACGATTTCCTCATTCGTTACGGGCGCGGACCCCAGCTTGCCGCCCCCATGCGCTTCGAGGGTGTCGTCGACGGCGAACGCGTACAGGCCGAGGTCGTCAAGTCCGCCGAACTTGTGCGGCAGTGGAAGAGCGAGTTCGAATACAAATCCACGATCCGGGTTGGAACCGTGCTCCTGGAGGTGAAGACCGTCTACGACTGCGATGGAACTCTGGATGTCTATCTCGATTACGGCCCGGAGGGAAATGCAGCGCGGATCGACCGTCTCGAGCTGGTTACTGAATTCGCGGGCCCGCTGGATCTTCTCGCCTCCGGCACGCGGGCGGGGATGGCCGGCAGCGACGTCTTTGAGTGCTCAATCCCTCAGAAGGAAGGTGTGGTGTGGGACAGCACCGACACGGATATCGAGCTGTTCTACAGCAAGTTCGTGCCCTGGTTTTGGATCGGAACGGGTGATCGCGCGTTCACCTGGACATGCAATTCCGACCGGGGCTGGCATCTCGACAAGGAAGGCGCCAGCATGCAAGTGGAACGGGACGCGGAAGGACAGACCACCTGGCGCGTAGCATTCATCAATCACCCCGTCACCGTCCGGGAATCAAAGTCCACTTGGTTCGGACTGCTGGTCCATCCGGCAAAACCAAAACCAGAGGACTACC
>JBMCIU010000004.1:0-19268 GCA_048616755.1 Verrucomicrobiota bacterium | reverse complement strand
CGGGCGCAAGAAGTTGCGAAAGCGTGTGCTGGGGCTGTTCGGCACGTATGGCTGGAGCGGCGGAGGGGTGAAGACGCTGACTCGCTTTGCCGAAACCGGTGATTGGGACTTGGTGGAACCGGTGATCGAAGCCAAATGTTCGCCCTCCGCCGATGATCTCGAGCAGTGCCGCGAGCTAGGCCGCAATCTGGGCCGGCGCCTGAAATGAACGTTCTCAGTCGGCGGTGATGGTTCGGAGGGTTTGAATCGCGGTTTTTACGCCTTGGGGGGAACGGAAGACGCTGGTGCCTGCGACCAGCAGGTTGGCGCCCGCGCGGGTGACTTGCGGGGCGGTTTCGTTGTCGATTCCACCGTCTACCTCCAGATGGATGGGGCGGTTGCTTTGGCGGATCATGGTGCGGAGTTCGCGAATTTTCGGCAACATCTCGGCTTGAAAGCTTTGCCCGCCGAAGCCTGGCTCGACGGTCATGACGAGGATTAGGTCGACGCGGTCGAGGTAGGGTGCGACGCTGTCGGCCGGGGTGTTGGGGCGCAGACAGAGGCCCGCGGAGCATCCCCGCTGATGGATGTCGTCCAGAATCGGTCCGATGTTTCCGTCGATTTCGGTGTGGATGGTCAGGTTGTCCGCGCCGGCTTCGGCGAACGGGGCGATGAAGTTCTCGGGATTGTCCAGCATCAGGTGCACGTCAAAGGGGAGGGAGGTGCATTTGCGGATGCTTTTGACCACGGGGGGGCCGATGGTGAGGTTGGGGACGAAATGTCCGTCCATGACATCCACGTGGACGATGTCCGCGTTGGCGGAATCAATCTCGCCGATGTCTCTTCCTAGGGCGGCGAAATCGGCGGCTAGGATTGAGGGAGCGACGAGGATGTCGCCGGCGTCGAGGCCGGTCAACGGCTGTTTGTCTTCCAACGGGGTTGGGCGGTGTTTTTCAGGCATTGGATCAGTTCCTTTTTGCCGTAGTCGTTATCTACAATGGGAGCGTAGCCGAAGTCTTGTTCGGCGCGTTGTGTTTGGAAACAGTGGCTGGTGCCGAGCTGGATGGCCAGGAACCGGCTGAGGTTGGGGCCGTTGAATCCCGGTGCCAGGCGCCGGACGGCATCCAGCCCGATGCCGATGAGTTGGGCGGCGGGCAGGGGCAGGGCGCCCCGGATCGGCGGCAGGTCCAGCGCGGTCAGCAGTTCGTCGATCCAATCCCAAAGCACCACGGGTGCGGAGTCCGCAATGAAATAGACGCGACCATTCAAGACGCTTTGGGGTGTCAGTGCGTTCATGGCTTGCAGGTGTGCTTTGGCCGCGTTGTGCACATGGGTTAGACTGACCCGGTTGGTGCCGTCACCGATGCGGATTAGGCGATTGCGTCGGGCCAGGTCGACGATGTGAGGAATTAGATGGCAGTCGCCCGGTCCCCAGATGAGGTGCGGACGCAAGACGCAGGTGGCCAAGGTGTCGCTCGCCGCGCCGATGACGTCCTGTTCGGCAATGGCCTTGGAGCGGGGATATGCGGCAGGAAAGCGGCGCGGGTACGGCAGGGACTCGTCACCGTCGACGATGTTCCCCCAAGCGGAAACGGCGCTGGGCGAGCTGGTAAACACCATGCGCGGAACTCCGTGTTCTTTGCAGGCTTGGAGCAGGTTGCGCGTGCCGCTGACATTGGTGTCAAAATACGGTTTTTTCTGCGCTCCTGCTCCGGCGATCCCCGCGGTGTGAATGACGCCGTCAACACCTTGACAGGCTGCCTGCACCGCAGGGGCGTCGCGGATGTCGCCGCAGTGAACCTCGACGCCTTCGGCGGTCAGCTCCGGGTGTTCGCGCTGTCCGAAGACGCGCACGCAAATGTTCTCGGCTTGGAGTGCGCGCACGATGTGGCGCCCCAGAAAGCCTCCTCCGCCGGTAACCAGGATGAGTTGCCGTTCAATCACTCGACTCCGAGTCCTCCTGTTTTTGGCCGGGGGGGTGCGGCGCGAGGCCTGCCAGTGTTGCCACAGTGCGGGCGTAGGTTTCTGGCAGTCCGGTGTCGAGGGGGCGTCCTTCGATGCGCAGCGCGTTGAGCCCTTCACTTCGGCGCAGGTTGTCCATGGCGGCGGTCAGCTGAAACTCTCCGTTGGCGCGGCGGTTGCCGGCGATGTCGCGCCCAAGGTGTTCAAAAATG
Source organism: Verrucomicrobiota bacterium (assembly GCA_048616755.1). Taxonomy (GTDB): domain Bacteria; phylum Verrucomicrobiota; class Lentisphaeria; order Oligosphaerales; family CAZSBQ01; genus CAZSBQ01. The sequence continues at coordinate 17,115 of JBMCIU010000004.1, read as the reverse complement.
GCGGGAGTGAGCACGTATTGCCCGGCCACGCAGAGGAATGTGTCCTCTGTCATGGCGGCGGTGTGCAGGTGAGTGCGGGCGTAGTCCACGGTGGGTTTTTCGGCCAGGTCGGTGATCTGCAGGATTCGTTGGCCTTGTCCGTTCCATCGTCCGCTGACGGTGCCGTAGTGTACGACGCGTTCGGCGGGGACGGGGTGGACTGCGATCATGCTCGAATCCGAGTGCCGGGAAAAGGCTGTTAGCAGCTGGCTTGCGCAACAAGTGTCCGTGTCGGATTGGTACAGATGGTCGCCCAGCAGCAGCAGGAACGGTTGATCGCCCACCCACTCGCGGGCGCAATGTACGGCATGGCCGAAGCCGCTTTGCTCGGTTTGATGAATGAACGAGATCCGCTCGCCAATGTCGCGCAGGCGGTCGGCGTACTGTCGACAGGATTCGGGCAGGCGGTTATAGTGGTCCGGATCGAGAGGAGTCTTGAAAAAGCCTTCAAAGAGGGACTCGTCCTCCGGGCGAATGACCAGGGCGATCTCTGCGATGCCGGCGGAAAGTGCTTCCTCGATAACTTCGAGGATGACCGGCTTGGCAAGTCCGTCCGCGGAGATGACAGGGAAGAATTCTTTCTTGACTGCGTAGGAAGCCGGGAACATGCGGGTGCCGAAGCCGGCCGCGGGGATGACGGCCTTGCGCACGGGACGGGTGGGCGCAAGGTCCAGCTCGTACGAGGCCATGCCGTATTCGGACTGAAGGTAGTCCATTAATTCTTCGCGTTCGGTCTCGCCGCGGGCCACGAACTGGGCACAGCCGTCGCCTTGGGAGCCGACCCCCTTGCCGCCATGGGTCAGGGACAGAACGCGCGTGTCCTCGAGTAGAGCATGCAGTTTCGGAGAGGCCAGTTGCTCGGGGGAGGCAGGCTGAAGATGCCGGTCAAACTCGGCCTGCGCGCGCGTCATAAGCGAGCCAAGTGCCGTCGGCGTACCGCTTTCAAGAATCGTCAGCGCCTCGTTGATCAGTTGGGTGTTGACTGGACCGAGGAAGTGCTGGACTCCGCGCTCGAGGTCGTTGGAGGCAAAGGGATAGGCGCGATTCAGGTCGGCCAGGATTTTGATGGTGCTTTTGCTGCCGTTAAGGTCGACAATCAGTAGGGGAAAGTGGGTTTTCGGGCTGAGTGGCCGGGTCAGCAGCAGTTCGCCGTCGAAGGTCATGTGCACCGGTTTCTGTCCGAAAGCGCAGCCTTGGTCCATGCGTCCGCAACGCGACGGAGTCAGGATTTCGCCTTGGTAGGCTGCCTCCATTTCGGCGCGCGTGGTCAATTTTAGGTCGTAGGCTCGGTTGAAGGCGCGCGCGATCAATACGCACAGCGCCGCCGACGAACTGAGGCCTTTGCTGACCGGCAGAGTCGTGCGGTAGTTGTCCAGCATCAGGCCGTCGACGTTGTAGAAGACCAGCATGCGATAGGCCACTCCGCAGGCATAGCTGAAAAAACCGCCTTGCTGGGCTTCGGCAAGCAGAGCGTCGCGCGTCATGGGGATTTCGTGCGGCCCGCTCACCGTGCCGTCCGGCAAAACCGAGCGCACCGACAAGGTGCCCTGCTGGCGCCGGACGCTTGCGTGCAGTCCCTGATTCGTGCCGGTGATGATCACCTGGCCGGGGAGTATCTCCGAATTGATTCGGCGGTAGCTGCCCGCCCAGTCGGAGTGCTCGCCGAACAGGCAAATGCGCCCCGGCACGAAGAGGTCGAACGTTGGGTGAGATTGCGTCATGGCGATTCTTTAATAATCGGTGTTATGAACTGGGCGCGGCCTCCGCGCTCGTGTCTGCCGGGCTGTCGGCTTATCCTTTGCACTTTGTGCCGGACGCGGTCTCCCGCGCCCGCGCCCGTCGGCCGTCGGATCGCCGGCTTGTACTTTGTACCAGCGCAACCATATCCTGTGGCGGCAAAATCGCAACTTGGATGGATGCCGGGATGGTTAAAACTTCAGGATTTTTGCACTTGTTCTTTCTTGTGCGATAGTTATAGTGTGAATTTTAATGTGGCAGGATGAACGCAGCAGGCAGTTAGCGAGGCTTTTCAATTCCATGAAAGACGATCAACATTATAACCTTACTCACCTTCGCCAATTGGAGTCGGAATCGATCCAGATCATTCGCGAGGTAACGGCGGAATTTGAGAATCCTGTTATGTTGTATTCGATCGGCAAGGATTCTTCGGTCATGCTTCGTTTGGCGGTGAAGGCATTTTATCCCGCGCCGATTCCGTTTCCGGTGATGCACGTGGACACGAACTGGAAATTTCGGGAGATGCTGGAGTTTCGTTCGCGCATGGGGGAGGAGTACAAACTGAATCTGATCGTGTACAAGAATCCGGAGGGTATGGCCGCGGGGGTTAATCCTTTTGATTACGGCTCGGACAAGCACACGCAGATCATGAAGACCGAGGCTTTGAAGCAGGCGATGGACAAATACGGGTTTGACGCGGCTTTCGGCGGCGCTCGGCGCGACGAGGAGAAGTCTCGCGCCAAGGAGCGCGTGTACAGTTTTCGGAACCGCTTTCACCAGTGGGATCCGAAGAATCAGCGCCCGGAGCTGTGGGATATTTACAACGGCAAAACCAACAAGGGCGAATCCATCCGCGTGTTTCCGCTGTCGGACTGGACCGAGTTGGATATTTGGCGCTACATTCAGACCGAGGACATTCCGATCGTGCCGTTGTACTTTGCCAAACCGCGTCCGTGCGTGCAGCGCGAAGGAGTGTGGATCATGGTCGACGACGACCGCATGCCGTTGGAGGAGGGGGAGAAGCCGGTGATGAAGACGGTTCGGTTCCGGACACTGGGGTGCTACCCGTTGACCGGAGCGGTTGAGTCGGAGGCGGCCACTCTGGAGGAAATCGTCCAGGAGATGCTGCTGACAACCACCTCGGAGCGACAGGGACGCGTGATCGACTACGACGGCGCGGCCAGCATGGAGGAAAAGAAGCGCGACGGATATTTTTGATTGGACCTGAATTTGTGAAAAATCCGCTGCCGTCCGCCGGCGCCATTTGCTTTGAATGCAGGAGTTATTAAATCGGAATATTGGATGCAGCCATGACTAAATACGCCAACCAAGCAGAGAAAAACATGTCCGAAGGGGCTTTTGTGGTCCGCGAACAGGAGTTGATCCAACAGGATATCGGCGCTTACCTGAAACGACACGAGGAGAAGGATCTGCTGCGGTTTCTCACCGCCGGCAGCGTGGATGACGGCAAATCGACTCTCATCGGGCGGTTGTTGTACGACTCGAAGCTGATCTACGAAGACCAGCTAAGCGCCGTGCTCAATGACTCCGCTGTTCACGGCACCACTGGCGACGACTTTGATCCTGCTCTGTTGACCGACGGACTGCGGGCTGAACGCGAGCAGGGCATCACCATCGATGTCGCCTACCGCTACTTTTCGACGGATCTGCGCAGCTTTATCATCTGCGATGCGCCGGGCCACGAGCAGTACACGCGAAACATGGCCACCGGCGCCTCGCACTGCGACTTGGCCATAATCCTCATCGACGCGCGCCACGGAGTGCTGGCCCAAACCAAGCGGCACAGTTTCATTGCTTCCCTGCTCGGCATCAAGCACTTGGTCGTAGCGGTCAACAAGATGGACGCCGTGGACTACCGGCAGGAGCGTTTTCGGGAAATTCGGCGCGACTACGAGGGGTTTGCCGCGCGCTTGGACGTCACCGACATTCACTTCATTCCCATTTCCGCGCTGAAGGGCGACAATGTGGTCCATACCAGCGAGAACATGGTCTGGTTCCAGGGGGAACCGCTGTTGTCGTATTTGGAGAACGTCCAACTGGCCAGCGACCGCAACCTAATCGACTTTCGTTTCCCGGTGCAGTATGTTCTGCGTCCGGACCTGAATTTTCGCGGCTTCTGCGGAACGGTGGCTTCAGGCGTGGTTCGGCGCGGCGACGAGGTCATGGTTTTGCCCTCGGGTGTCCGCACCAAAGTGCGTTCGATCATCACTTACAACGGCGAACTGGAAGAGGCGTTCACGCCAATGGCCGTGACGTTGACGCTCGAGGACGAGGTGGATGTGAGCCGGGGCAGCATGCTTGCCCGTCCGCACAACCTTGCCGAGGTTGGCGTTAATTTTGACGCCATGCTGGTGTGGATGGACAGCGCGGAGCTGAAGCCGGGGCGCAGCTATCTGCTGAAGTCGAATACCCAAGTGGTTCCGGCCACGGTCGAGAACATTGACTACTGCGTGGACGTTAACACCATGCATCGCCAAACCGATTCCGAAGCCTGCGCCAAACTGGCGCTCAACGACATCGCTCGCGTTCGGATCACTCTTCATCGCCCGCTGTGCTTCGACACATACACCCGCAATCCGCGCACGGGCTCGTTTATTCTCATCGACACGCTGACCAACGGGACCTCGGCCGCCGGCATGATCATTGAGCAGGTTGGCGAAACCCACGGCAATCGCCAGGTCGGCCGGGATCCGGTCAGTACCAACATCAACTGGGAGGGCACTACCGTCAGTCCCGTCGAGCGTTTGCAACTGTTTGGCCACCGCCCGGCCACCTTGTGGTTGACCGGGTTAAGCGGTTCCGGAAAGTCGACCATCGCCCGAGAACTCGAGGCTCGCCTGGTCAAGCGCGGCGTCAAAGCATACATCCTGGACGGGGACAATGTCCGGCACGGCCTTAATAAGGATCTGGGATTTTCCCCCGACGACCGTTGCGAGAATATTCGGCGCATCGCCGAGGTGGCTAAATTGATGAATAACGCCGGAGTCCTTGTCATCACAGCCTTTATCTCACCGTACCGAGACGACCGCGCCAACGCGCGTGAAATCGTCGGTGACCGCTTCTTTGAAATTTTCGTGGATACGCCCTTGGAGGTTTGCGAACAGCGCGATCCCAAGGGGCTCTATCAGAAGGTGCGCGACGGGCAAATCCACAACTTTACCGGGGTGGATGCACCTTACGAGGCGCCGGAAAGCCCCGAACTGCACCTTAAGACCGCCGATCAGGATGTTGCCGCTTGCGTGGATGCGATAACTGGCATGCTTGTGGCGAGCGGGGTCATCTCGGGGGTGAGCGGCGGCCAATAATGGCCGCCTGCGGTAACTGGGGCGGGGCCGCCCGCGGTAGGGGGGACGGCGGCCAATAATGGCCGCCTGCGGTAACTGGGACTATTATTCGCCGAACTGCAGTTTGCAGAGACGGGCGTAAGTGCCGCTGGCGGCGACCAGTTCGGCGTGCGTTCCGGATTCGACGACCTTGCCTTCGTCCAGCACGTAGATGCGGTCGGCGGCCATAATGGTCGAGAGGCGGTGGGCGATGGCGAACGTGGTTCGTCCTCGGCACAGCTGGTCCAAGGCGTTTTGCACGCGTTTTTCGGCCTCGGAATCGAGGGCGCTGGTGGCTTCGTCCAGGAGCAGTATGGGGGCGTTTTTGAGGATTGCGCGCGCGATGGCGACACGCTGTCTTTGCCCGCCGGACAGGCGCGCGCCGCAGTCGCCGACCGTAGTTTCGTAGCCTTTGGGGAAATTTCTAATGAACGAATCGGCGTCCGCGGCTTTTGCTGCTTCGACGACTTCCTCGTCCGAAGCGTCCATGCGCCCGAAGCGGATGTTTTCGCGGATGGTGTCGTTGAACATGGTGGCTTCTTGGCTGACCAGGGCCATGTGGTCGCGCAGGCTGGCAAGGGTGAAGTCGCGAATGTCGCGCTCATCGATTTGCACGCTGCCGGCGTTTGGATCGTAGAGTCGCGGAATCAGGTTGAACACGGTTGATTTTCCGGCGCCGCTGGGACCGACGAGCGCAATAAACTCGTTGGTGCGCGCTTCCAGGGTGACGGTATTGAGGGCTGGGTTATGGTCGGTGGCGTATGCGAAGGACACGTTTTCGAGTCGCACGCTTGCCTGTTTGGTATGCAGAGTTGCCGCATCGGGTCGTTCGGTGACGGTTGGCGGTTCGTCAAGGACGTCGAAGACGCGCTGCAGTGCGGCGCTTGCCTGCTGCAGGGCCATGTGCAGTTGTCCGAGCGAGCGGATGGGCTGCGAGGTCATCAACAGCGCGGTCATTACCCCGGCGAAGTCGCCGGTAGTGGCGTCGCCCTGCGAAATTCGCCATCCTGTCAGTCCGATAATAGCGCCCGCGGCCAAGCCGGCGATCACTTCCAGCAGAGCTGGAACGATCATTTTGTAGCGTACTGCCTTGATCCTTAGGTGGTACTGTTTTTCGAAGGCGGTGGAGGCTCGCTGGTATTCGCGGTCTTCCATGCGGTAGACTTTGACCATGCGCGCGGCGCCCAGGCTTTCGTGCAGGAATGCGGTAATATGTCCGATCTGCTCCTGGGTTCGTCTGCTGACTTTGCGCAGGAGTTTGCCCACCCGTTTTATTGGGAACACCACTAACGGGTAGCAGACGATGATCAGCAAGGTGAGAAACCAGTCAATGTAGAGCATGACAGCGAACAATCCGATCACGGTGAAGGCGTCGCGAAAAAGACTGGTGGCGGCCTTTGCCATGCCTGCCTGAACCCGTTGAACATCGCTGGTGAACCGGGATACCAGCGTGCCGGTCGGCTCGCGTCCCAACCGCGCGAAGTCCGCAAATGTCAGGTGCGCGAACACCGCCTTCTGCAAATCCTTGATCACACGTTGTGACAGGAGGTGCATAAGTAGTTTTTGGAGGTACATTGAAACGCCGCGAACAAGTTGCACGCCGATGGCGACCGGAACCAGAAGATAGCTGCGTTCGGGAGCGTTGATGAACGCTTCCGTAACCAGTTTGATGACTTGGGGAAGCGCACCGGCCGTGGCCGCCACCAGGAGCATGAATACCACGGCGCCGGCGAGTAGAGGCCAGTGCGGGCGAACCCAGTCGCGCCACAACCGTAGAAACAAAGCCGAACTGCCGGTTTCCGGAATGCTTTTGGACGGAGGCTGAGGAGATGAGGGCATGGTTTTCCTAAGCGGCGCGGCGGTTTAGCCGCAGTTGATACAGGTAACGGAAGATGAATTCTGAATTAGTGAAATCTAATCTTGGAGCGGGCTGAATCAAGCAAAGGAGCACAAGAACTAATGAAGCGAATGATTGTACTGATGTCTGTTTGCGGTATCACGGCTTTTCATTTGGCGGGCGCTGCGGAGGTTGCGTCTACCCGGGTGTCAAAAAATGAACAGTCGGGAGTTCGAGTTTATAGCGGCGAGCTGTCATTGCCGGCGGGCACGGTTTGGCACGTTTCCCCGCAACAGCCACGGTCAAACGGCGCCGTGACACAACTTCAGTTGATCAAGCCCCGCGAGGCAGTCGGAGATCCTCGTGGCGATGATGCCTCACGGGAGGAGGAATATGTCTACAGAATTATGGGACTGGCAAACGACTCGGTCGACGCCGATTCGATTAGCGTCCGCCTGGTCAGTCATCCAGGTGGCGAAGAACTGGATGCTGAGTGGGCGCTGGACAACGTCCAACCGGGGCCGGAGTCTCTTGTGGGACGGTGGGCTGCGCTTCGCGCGCGGGAGTGGGTGCGGGTGTCGGGGGCAACTCGGTCGCCGGTTTTGGATATCTGGCTCAATCGAATGTCGCAGCTGTACGGCACGGAGGATATGAGTAGCCGAAATCGCGCGGGACGCCGTAACCGCGGGCGAAGCACCAGTGTATTCAATGTCTTGGGCGGGCGCGCCGCGATCCGGGAAACGCTGCAGATGCAGGAGATCGGGAGTGACGAAAGCGACGGCGAAGCTGCGATTCCGGTTTCGGAAATCGCCGGCGTGGAGGTCAAGAGTCATCCGTTTGATGAGATGCTTGGCGAGGACGCGGGCGGGCGTCTGCCGCTTGCGGACTTTGTGCCTGTGGATCGATTTATGCTGCACGTTCGCAAGCCTGCGGCCCTGACGCCTCTACTGGAAGACGGCGGGGCGTTTGCCGACACGCTTGGGATGCTGGCCACCGGGCACAGCCTTGATCGCGATTTGCGCGGTCGTTACCTGGCGCGGCTGGGAATGGACGAGCAGTGGTTGAAAAGCGTGCTGGAGTCGGGTGCGATGGCGGAACTGGCGCTCATTCTTCCGGATCTGTTCGTGGCGGACGGAACCGACATCACGATCGTGGCTCGCGTGCCGCGACTGGCGTTGCTCAAGCCGCTGCTCCGCGCCCTGGGGGTCGGCGAACTTGGCGCTTCGCCCGTCGCTCGGCAAAACCCGGACGGCAGCACGTCGTACTGGGCGGCAACCGGGGAGCATCTCCTGATCGGAACTCATCGGGGCGAACTTGAGGCCGTCCTTGAGATTGGCGCCAACCCCACTCCGGAAACGAGCCTTGGGCGCAGTGCTGAATTTCGCTACATGCTGACCAAGCTGCCGCAGAACAAATCAACGCGCATGTACGCCTACTTTTCCGATCCGTTTATCCGCAGGCTGGTTGGTCCGTCGGTGAAAATTGGTCAGTTGCGCCGCCTCAAGGAGCGAGCCACGCTTGAGGGAATTACCGCCGGCGGTTTACTGTATCGGCTGGATGGTCACACGGGAGTTCCGAGTGTTTCCGAACTGGCGGAAAAGGGGTACGTGCCGGAACAGCTCAAGGGTGAGGGTTTTACCGTAAACGAGGACTTGTCCGCGGTTTCACCCCGCTACGGCATGCTCGCGGATATGTCCACGATCGCCGAGCATCCTGTCGAAAAGTGTACCGAAAAAGAGGCCGAAATGTACGGCGAGTACGTGCAGGCATACTCGCGGTTTTGGCGGCAATTCTTTGATCCCATCGCCATACGACTGGATGACAACGACGGGCAACTTGCCTTGTCCACTTTTATCCTGCCGCTGCTGGACAGCGCCATATACCGTCAGCTTCGCGAATCTCTGCCCGACTTGGAGGATGGCGGTCCGCTGCGGATTCCGCAGCTTGATCCGGAACCGGTATTCGGCTTTTCACTGGCGCTTACGGATGAGGTTTGGCAGTCGGTTGCGCAAAATTTTCTGCGCATGTTCACTCGGCAACTCGGGATTAAGCCCTCGGCCTTTGACATGTTGGGGCCGAGTATTCACTTTGCGGTGCGCGACGGCGATCCTGTCTTGGCCCTGGGCGGCGGCGATTTGCTGGGCGCTTTTGGCAGTGCGGGCGGCTTCGGATTTCAACGAGCCGAAATGGTGATGATCCCGATGTTGTTTACTGCTTTGACTCGTCCGGCCGCCTTGTTTGTGGAGATGCAAAAACCGGAAGCGGTCAGGACCCTGTTGCGGCAGGGGCTGCAAAGTACCGGCGGACGCGGGCGTGGCGACGACATTCAAACCGAACTGTACCGAGTGGGCGATCGGGACGAGTGGGTGTATGCAGTCGACATTGCCGGTTTTGTCAAATTGCGCTTCGGCTTGAGCATGGTTGACCAATATCTGGTTATCACCAACCTGCCGTGGTCGCAAAAAATCGATGTCGACTCCGTTGAGCCCGCGCCGATGAACGCGGCGGCCATCCGTTTGTTCCCCGCGAACGTCAAACAACAACTGCCCGCTCTTTACTCCGCCGCCGCGGAACAGCGGCGAAAAGCCGCCTTCGAGGGGATTGGCTATCTCTACCCGCTGACCCTGCTGCCAAACGTCTCTTCCGCCGAGGATGCCCTGCGGAAACATCAAACCCTTTTCGGATTTCGTCCCGTTCATCCCGGAGATGGTCAGTGGACTTTGGAGCGCGAAGTGCCGCGCAGCTCGGCCTACGGCAGCCTTGCACGCCGCCGTCAACCGGCGTACGAACCCGGCAACGACGATTTCGGTCTGTTTGGCGCCGTCGAACAACTCTTCCTTAATATGCAGTTCGAGGACGACGGTCTGCGCAGCCTCCTGAAATGGTCCGTGCGGAAATAGCGCGTCGGCTAAAAAGGAAAGCATTCGAACCCAGGGTCGCAGACCTTGGGCCGGCATTGGTGCGGGCTCTCAGCCCGAAAGCCAATTCGGTGCCGCGAAGTCTTCCGCCAAGTCAAGATCTCCGAATTTGTGATATAGTGTTGCTCTTATGACTTGGTTACGAAACAGACTGGAATATTGGGCGGTGCGTTGCCTGCTCTTGGTGGTTCGCTTGCTGCCCGTGTCGTGCGCGTACAGTTTGGCGGGCGCTTTGGCGCGCGGGTATTATTGGGCGGGCGTCGGGCGGCGTCGGATTGCCTTGGGGAATTTAGCGCTGGCCTTTCCTGAGATGTCGGACGGCGAACGCCGCCGCATTGCCCGCGCCTGCTATGCCAATGCGGCCATGACCTTGGCCGAATCCATGCTGGTTCTGACCGGCAAATTCGACCGCGACGACATACTCGGCATGGTCGATCTTGAACAGTGGGAGCGCCTCCGAAAACTCGAGGAAGAGTCGCAGTCAGGTTTGCTGATCATTGCCGCGCACTTTGGCAATTGGGAGATGCTGTCGCACTGTGTTGGCCTGTGTTCGGGCCGCCAGTGCAATGTCGTTGGACGCAAAACTAGCAATCCGCTGCTTGAAGACCATATTGTTCAGCCGTTGCGCGAGCGCTTCGGAACGCAGCTGATCCACAAGAAACGTGCGCTCGTGCGCTGTGTTCGCGCCTTGAAACGCGGCGAGCATGTCGGGATGCTTATCGATCAGAAGTCCAATCGCAAGGACGGCGTGTCCGTGCGGTTTTTCGGCGAGGAACTGCCGGCGCCGGCAGCGCCGGCCGTGTTGCAGTTGCGCTACGGGGTGGTTGTGGTTCCCGCATTTCTGGTGCGAACCGGCAGCCGGTCCTATCGGTTGGAGGTGCGCGAGCCCGTGCCCCCGCCGGATCCGGGGACTCCCGAGGCTCCCGAGGAGGAGCGCATTCGTCAGTTGACTCAAACACACCAGCAGGAGATCGAAACCATGATCCGGGCGCATCCCGAGCAGTGGTTTTGGATGCATGACCGATGGCGCAAAAGGCACTGATTGTTACGGACGGCAAACCCGGGCACGAGAACCAGACACGCGCTCTGTGCGAGGCCCTGGGGCTGACGCCTGAGTTCGTGCGCGTCAAGTACCGTGTCGGCGGAAAGGCTCTGTCGTATCCATTGGACTGGTTGGGAATTCGATGGGGTGGGCTGTTTCGCGCCGAGTGGTCGGGCGGAGGCTCGATGCGCTCCGCCGTGGTAGCGCCGCGCGCCTTTCGACTGGTGGCGGGCGCTGGTTCAACTGCGTACTACCCAATCAAGTGGCTGGCCGGGCGCATGCGCTGTCCGAGTGTTGCCATCCTTGCACCGCGCGGGTACCGGTTGGATTTTGATTGCATCGTTGCCCCCGATTACGACCGCCCTCCCTCCCGGCCCAACTTGGTGACCGTGCCGGTCAACCTGTGCAGTGTCGATCCGAATCGTTATACTCGCGAAGTTGCGCAGTTCGCAGCGCTCCATCGGCAGGAACGACCGGCTGCGGGCTTCATCGTGGGCGGCGACAACTCGGTCTCCACGCTGGACGCAGACGAGTTGGAGGCGCAAATCCGGCGAGCCATGCAGCTGTTGCCGGAGCACGAGTTTTGGGTGACCACGTCGCGCCGCACCCCGGCGGCGGCGGACGAGGTTATCGACCAATTGCCCTTTGACTACTCCTTGGTGTACAGCCGAACTCCCGATTACAATCCGACCCCCGCTTTTGTGGGGGCGTGCGACCGATTGTTCGTGACCAGCGATTCCGCTTCGATGATTAGTGAGGCTGTCTGCTTCGGCTCGGCTGCGGTCGAGATTTTGCTGACGCGGCAGAACCGTCAAAACAACAAGTTTTTGCGCCTTATCCGCGCGCTGGAGCGTCGCGGCGCTCTGCACGTATTCGACGGCAGCTTGGGGGATGCCCGCGCAAAAGTCGATCTCAACGAGCATCTGCAGCGCGTTAATGATTTTGTTTGATGGTGTGGGATGCGTCAGGGCTGCATGGTTTTATCGGCCAAGCTGTAGAGTCTACGCGCAACGGGCTTGATGCGGGAATGGCTGTGCAGTGCGGCACGGATGTTCACGGCGCGGAATTCGCCGTTTTTGGTTAATTCTTCGATGATTTCCCGCGTGCTCATGGGGCGTCCTTTTTGCTCGAGCAGTTGGATTATGGCATTTCCGTGACTGACGTGTTGTTTCGTGTTCCAAGAGCAAAGTCCGTAGGTTCCTCGGGCCGTGCGGCAGATTTTGTTTGAGCGCACGAGTGCTGTATGGACGCAGTTGTCTGTAATGGAATAAATGGTTGGCACTTTCGATTTTGCCCGAATAATTTCGGCCACTTCGCGGAAGTGGAGCGGATGTCCGGCAACTCGCAGCACCTCACACACTATTTCACGGATCTTGCCGCCGCGTTCAAGCAGTAGGCAATATCGGCTGGTCAGGCAGTCGTCCAGCACGTCCACTGTTGGTATGTCTGCGGCGAGAAGGCTAATAAAGTGTGGCGAGAATGGAGCTTGGGGCTCGCGCCCATTCGGGCAGTGAGCATGGCAATGATGCATCAGCTCGCGGCCAACCTCGGAAAGCTTGATCTTCTCGAATTCGGATTTCACATCGAGAATGACTGAGACAAAAGATTTGGCCTCATCGCAGGTCAGGCACGGGGAGTCAATGCGGGAGACGGTGCCGGAGTCGGCGTCCACAACCAGGCCGTGATGAAAGCTTAGCAAAACTGCAAATGCATGGCGCGAACTGTCTTGCCAGCCAAATTCAGTCTTAATTTCCTCGAAAAGGGGATCGATGAAGCCAAATCCGTTGTGGGCATCCAAGTGACGGGTGACAACCTCCCAGAAGGGGGCGAGAATTTCTGCCGCCTCCGGCTGCTGCAGAAGAGCAAGCGATTCCCTGAATATTTGGCGGATGCGCTCCCGCGTCAGCCCAAATTCGTCGGATATGAGTTGCAACGTCGGTCGCCTTTTCTCATTGTCTTTCGGCTCCAGGCCGAGGCGTCGGCGAGTGATTTTGCGGTTGCGCTCAGTGGGGATAGTCGCACGAAACAGACTTTCGATAATGGTGTTGACTTCGCTGTAGTCAGGCTTGGGTTTGGCTTTTATTGGAGCTGGGGCGGGCGGCTGTATAATCAGGCTCTGCAGAAAGTCGGTGCCATGGCAGGCAATTCTCTTCTGTATGTTCAAAATTTGCTCGACTGTGGTGTCTCCCGCGCCGGCGACCTCCTTTGCGCGATGGGCGTTGAATGCGAGCAGCTCGCCGACCGTTTGAATGCGGAAATGCTTAAATACGCGGCGTTTGCGCCCGCGTAAATGCAGCTTGCTGATCTCGATCGTTTCGTCGATGCGGGGGGAGGGGATGGGTGATTTCTCTTGGTGTTCCACGGCGTTCTCACATTTTTTTGGGGAGAGAGTTGGCGAATTTGCTCTGCTCTCCGATTTGCTTTGCGCATCTCCGCGGCGCCCGTCAAAAACTGGTGTGCGGGCCAGTACAACCAGCTATTCGCAGATCATGCCGGCGTCGCGCATCGTCTGGTAGGTGATCCAGCCGCCGCTAAGGTTGGCGGCAGTGAAGCCGTTCTCCTTGAGGATGCGTTCGCCAAGGTAGCCGCGCAGGCCTACTTTGCAGTAGACGACGATGGTTTTGTCGCGCGGCAGTTCATCGAGTCGGCTGCGCAGTTGACCGAGGGGAATGAACAGCGAATCGGGAATGTGCCCCGCATCGCGCTCGGCTTGTTGGCGCACGTCAAGAAGGACCGCGTGTTCCGGGATTTGCTCGCAGGAAACGGCGTTACTGCGCCCGCTGCTGATGTTTTCCGCGATCATACCCGCGTAGTTGACTGGATCCTTTGCCGATCCGTAGGGAGGGGCGTAGGCCAGTTCGAGGTCGGCCAGATCATGGATTGTTCCGCTGGTTTTCATCACTGCGGCGATCACGTCCACGCGTTTGTCGACTCCTTTGCTCCCTACGCATTGGGCGCCCAGGATGCGTCCCGAATCGGGCTCGAAAAGCAGTTTGATCGATATCGGCGCGCCGCCGGGGAAATAGGCGGCGTTGGAGAATGGGTGCAGATAGGTTTTGGCGTAAGAGTGTTCTGCCTGCAGCAGTGTTCTTTCCGTGGCCCCGGCCGAACCGGCGCTGAGATCGAAAACCTGCACTACCGAAGTGCCCAGCGAGCCGGCATAGCGCTCATCCCCGCCAAAGACGTTGGCCGCGACAATCCGAGCCTGACGATTGGCCGGACCGGCCAACGGAATTTGTGCGGGGCTGCCCTGAACCAGATCGGTCACCTCGATGACATCGCCGACCGCGTAGATGTCCGGATCGTCGGTGCGCAGCTGCGCATCCACTTGAATAGCGCCTCGCTTGCCAACGCTGAGGCCGGCTTCGGAAGCCAGTTCCGAATTTGGACGCACGCCAATCGACATGACCACGAAGTCGGTGCTCAGTTCCGTGCCGTCGTCCAGCACCGCAACCAGCTCTTTCGACGTGTGTTCGAAGGTGGACGGGCGGTGGATTTCCTGTACTTTGCGCCCCAAGCGCAGGGTGACGCCGTGCTCAGCGAGCTGCTCCGCCAGGGGCTGGGCCATTTCCCGGTCAAGAGTCGGCAGCACTTGCGGCAGCATTTCCACCAAGTCTACTTCGATGTCGCGCTCGCGAAGGTTTTCGGCGATCTCCAAGCCGATAAAGCCGCCCCCGACGACTATGGCGCGTTGAGCGCCTTCGTCCACGCGGGACTTGATGCGGTCCATGTCGGGAATGGTCCAGAGTTGGAGCACATCCGGATCATCCGCGCCGGGTATGGGGGGGCGGATGGGACTGGAGCCGGTGGCGAGAATAAGCTTGTCGTAGCTTTCCTGCTCTCGTTCGCCCGTGCGCAGGTTCCGAATCGTCACTACTTTTCGTTCGCGGTCGATGCTCGTGACTTCATGGAGTACGCGCACGTCCACCGCCGTACGCGCGCGGAAGGTCTCCGGGGTCATCAGCAGCAGGTCCGAGCGGTCTTCGATTACTTCTCCCACGTGGTACGGCAGGCCGCAGTTGGCGAACGAAATGAATTCACCGCGCTCGAACATGACAATTTCAGCATCCTCGTCCAAGCGTCGTGCGCGTGCGGCCGCCCCCGCGCCTCCGGCAACTCCACCAACAATCACGATTTTCATAATCCTATCCTTGTGCGTGCTCCGAACTTCCTTTTCAGGCGTTCGTGGTTGGTTCTTCTTTTTGCTTCACTGAATAAAATAGCACGGCTGCCGAATCCTGTCCAGGCGCGGATAAAAAATGCCGATGGAATTCGCGCCGGGCAGGCCGGGATGTCTGGTTCAGTTTGTTCGCCGAGGCGCGAGGTTGTGTTGGCCGGCTGTTGGTTGGTTGGTCGGTTGATCGGTTGGTTTGTTTTGTCTGCCGGCTGCTGCTGTGACTGCTGTTGTTTTTTTTAGCGGGGTGATTTCTTTCCGCGGTTAGTTTTGGGCCGCTGGTTGGCGGCAATTACGTGTGCCAGCAGTCCTTGCTCTGTACCCAAGAGGATGCCGTGTGGAGTAACTGCCAAATCGCAGGAAATCGCGGCGCCGACGGTTGTGGAGGAGACGGCTTCGCCTGTTGCAAGCGCGAGCTGTTCCAGCGTGCCGTCTTGGGTGCCAAACAGGACGGTTTGCCGCCCCATTAGCGGTGCGGCTGTGGAGGGCGATGGGAGGTCGACTTTCCAGGTCAGCGCTCCGTCGGCGAGCTCGCGACAAAAAACTTTGCCGTTTTGACTGGCCGTTACTACCTGGGTTGCATTGACGGCGGGCGAGAGCACGAAGGTGTGATTCGGCGGGTCCTGCTTCATGCTCCAGGCGAGGGTGCCGCTGGAGTTGTCGACCGCCGCTGTTGTGCCGTCATGCCCGGTTACCAATGTCAGGCTGTCGCTGACGGCCGGGGCGCCGGGGATGTAGCTGCTTGCCGCTATGGAAAACACCTCGTCGCCGTCGGCCGAGTTCAGGCGCCGCACCCGTCCGTCGCAGCCGGTTGCCACAATCGAGGTGCCGAGCACGGCCGGCGTTCCATGGACATAATTTTTTGTGCCGTGCCGCCAAACGAGCTGTCCGTCGGCAAGATTGACGGCATACAGGTTTGTGTCGTAGCTGCCGAAGACCAGCAGTGTTTCGCCGTCCGGTGTTTTTGCGACGTTCGCACCGCCGTGGATGGCGTCTTCGGTTTGATGGGTCCAAGCGGTGCTTCCGTCGACGAGTCGCAGCGCCATCATGGCGCCGTCCAGAGTGCCGACAAAAAGTTTGGAGTCAGCGATGGTGGGCGGCGCGTCCAACTCCGCGTCCAGGCGCCGCCGCCAAAGCGGTTCTCCGCCGCTCAACGGCAGCCGCGCGACGGTGCCGTCGGCATGGCAGGCGAAAATGGAGTCGTCGGCTACTGCCAGCCCCGTAACCGGACTCTCGGCGACGAGCCTTGTCCAATCCACTGACCATTGCGAGGCAAAGGACACGTCCACACTGCCGGCCAGAGCCGAATCTCCCCGATGGACCGACCAGCGGGCAACGCCGGTTCCCGCTGCCGATGTCGTTGAGGCCGCCGCGGACGATTCCTCGGCATCATCCCCCGATGGACCGCCGCAACCCCCAACTGTCAGCCACAGAAATGTCAGTGCCAAAAAATAAGAAAGGGCGCGCATGTGATTCCTGTGAGATTTCTTTGCTCTGGTTTCAAGAAAGGACCTTCTTCGGATACTACTGAAGGATGCTGTCGCCGATAAGCTTCATCCGCACATGGGTGGCTTTATTCTTTGCCTTGACGTTGAGATTCGCGCCGAGGTGCCCGAAACGTATGGACATTTGTCAATATGATGCGGTTTTTGCTGAAATGCAACCCCAATATCATCGAATATGGCTTGACTTGCAGTTTGGTTGGAACTATCTTCATACCGACTGGTCAGTATAGTATCGACCGTTTAGACAAATAGGAGTCGCCCTCGAACCGGCGGTTCGACATCCGTCGGGGTGAAACTGAATGCCGAATGGTGAATGTTGAATTTTGAATTTTGAATGTTGAATTCCGAACCCTGAACACTGAACACCGAACACTGAAATCAGCCTCACAGGAGTCCACCCCCCGGGGTGCCCGAACATTCCGGGTGAGACTGAATGGCGAATTCTGAATTTTGAATGTTGAATTTTGAATGTTGAATTCTGAACAAGGTTTGTACACTAATTATATCTTCACTTTCACA
>JBMCIU010000003.1:0-20201 GCA_048616755.1 Verrucomicrobiota bacterium | reverse complement strand
CCACCGGGGTACCCGGACACCCGCCGGGTGAGACTGAAGACCGAATTCTGAATACCGAATGTTGAATGTTGAATGTTGAATGTTGAATCCTGAACACCGAACACTGAAACCAGTCTCACAGGAGGCACTGTCCAATGCAAACGTATTTTTCGAATCGTCGCTTTATTTCTGTCGTTATGTTATCTCTATTCACCTGGAGCCATTCAGCCATCAGCGGGGAAGAAACTGCCATGAAATTGCGCTCGCTGGGCAAGGAACGCCTCGGCACAAAGTTGTTCAACCAGCGCCGGAGCTTTCAGTATCATAACGACACGCTGTCGTTTGCCACGGTTACCGACATGGTGCACGGCGCCGGGCAGGGGCACAACCTAATGCTGTGGCAAAAACCGCAGGGTGCGGATCTGTGGCAAATAAACACGGTCAGGCCCGAGCGCAAACCGACGATGATCAGCATCCTGCCGCTTGAACATCGCGCCGGTGAAACCCTCATCGTTTATGTGGATCGTCAGCATGACGAGGTGGATAAGGACCGTCGTGTTGTGTACGTGGACCGTCTTAAGGGGACGGAGCAGATCGAGGAGGTGTTTTCGTATTCGGACAACAAGTACGGCGTGCTGAATCCGGTCTGCGTGCTCGTGCCGGAACGTGATATCGCCTATCTGTTCATCCCCGACCGCGGGAAGAACTGGCGCGTGCGGTGGTTCCGGATCGATCTGGAAACGGACTCCGTTAAGCGGCTGGAAGACATCCCCATGCCCGCCAAGGGCGCGAGACTGTTTGAATACCACCGGGACGGAAATCGGCTGATTCTTCCCGTTGGCCTTGAGCAACAGTTGCATCTGCTGGAGATTGACCTGGCGGAGGAGACGCATAACCGGGTTCAAATAGACGAAGCCGAATCTCCGGACAACCAGCCGTGCCGGGCGGTGGATATATTCCCCTTTGAGGAGAAGGGAATGTTCCTGCTCACTTACCTCAGGCCCACGTCGTTTTCCCGGCGCCCGCGCACGGGGCTGCTCGGCGAATTTGTCGCCCATACCGTGGATGCAAAAACCCTGGAATCAGTATCGGAAACTGTTATCGGCGGCTACAGCGCCGAAAAAGCCGCAACGCACCAGGTGGCGACGGTAAAAGCGGGAGACAATGCTTTTGTCAGCGGCTACACCACCGTGGACAAGATCCATCAGCGGCACCTGACCGGTAAGTATAAGAATTTTGTCGCGGGGCATCTCGATCTATGGAAAATTGAGGATGACGGAAGGGCAACCCGTCTGGCAGGGCGTGAGAGGTCACCCTTCTGGCGGATAGACCTCGCCTTCGATCCAGGGGAGAAGAAGATCTATATGCTGTGGGCCGAAACGCAGAAAACCTTTCCCCTCTGGCTTGAGACATGGACGGTTGAGTAACGCGGCAAAGCATTCATCTTGGCTCTGAAACACTGCTTGGCGATTTCGCCCGTTGTCGGTCTGGTGTTTCCCGACTGACGGAACGACAACTTGCGGGGGTTGTTCCGTACTCCTCTTTGAAAGCGGCGTGCAGATAATTCGCGCTGCTGAAACCGGTGCGTGCGGCCACCTCCTTGATTGTCATCTGCAAATTAGTGGAGAGTAACGCTCTGGCTTTGCGCAATCGGGTCTGCTGGATGTATCGTTGCGGCGATATTCCGGTATGGCGTTTGAACAGCTTGCGGAACTGCACGGGACTAACTCCCGCCCGCTGTGCCAGGTTGTTTACGCTCAGCGGATCCGCGAAGTGTTTGAGGATATACAGCATACTCGTCCAGATCCGCTTATCATCGGCGCGGGGCACGTTGACCAGGGGGTTGCCCTCAACCAGCTGCTGCAGCACCATGCTGCGGACCAATGAATTACCGAAATGTTGCCCGACCTGGAGGTCTTTGCCCATCAAATGCACCAGCAAAGCAAGTTGTTTGAACCACCCATCCATTCCGGACAATTGACCGAAGGGAGAGGAAAAGAGCGCAAACAGCGGATGCCCGTGCATGGTGTACGCATGGGCGTGGATGCTGTATGCCTGGAATAGGTCGTCGCCGTCGGATTCGACACGCCGGGCGTCATGCCGCACTCCCTCCGGCACCATCATAAACTCGCCCGGTCCCAAGACCGCCTCCTTCGACCCCACCCGACAGTGAATCCGCCCCTGCACCGGGATATACAGCAGGCTGTCGGCTATCTCGCGTTCCTCGGCAATGATCTGCTGCTGATCCATCCACCAATACAGGCAGCTCAGGATTACGATTTCGGTATGTTCCAAGATGGTTTCGGCGTGCCTCCACTGCTCCTTGGACAGCAAATTGGCTAGTGATGATTCGTTTCTCACGGTTGCGATTCCCTTTATGAATCAACAGATAGCAGCGTTGATTTTTTCAGGACTTCTGTGCTTACTGCAGGAGGCTGTAGGTTAGGATGTTGACGCCGAGTGCGAGGGCGTCTTTGGCGGCGAGGCCTTTGCAGTAGGGTCCGGGTGTCAGTTCCCAGCCGCCGGCGAGGCCTTGGGGGGAATAGACCACGGCGAGGCTGCCATTGATGGTGATCCCCAACAGGTTTGGAGGAATCTCCCCGGAGGTTTCCAGTTTGCGGGCCAAGGCTGGAGTTGGTTTTACGGCGTCGAGTCGATTGGGAAATCGATAAATGGCGTGATCTCGTGGAATTTGCACAAGTTGACGATCGGGAAAGACTTGTCGAATTTCGGAGCGGAATGCGGCGTCGAATGCTTCGCGTCCGCAACAGGCTTCGGCGAACAGAACGCCGCCCCGCTGCAGGTACTGTCGCAGGTTTTGCCGCTCCTTGGAAGTAAGTTCAAAGGGTTGGTGTCCGGTCATATAGAGAAATGGGACGTCGAACAGGCGGGGGGATTCGAGCGCAACGCTATCGGACTCGAAGCGGACGGGTGTTTCGGTCTGATCGTGGAAAGAGTTCAGCAGCATGGGGAGGGCGTCTTCGCGGGTTTTCCACTGTCCGCGGTACTTGGCCTGCGCGATCACGAATTTTCCGGCGGTAGCGTTGTCGGCGTCCACGAATTCGAGGGCTTTGCTCAGTGGGGTTGCGGCGTTTCGTTCCGCGGTGATGTAGGCCATGAGGTTGGCGCCGAGTTTTTGTGCGGTGTCGATAGTGTAGCCGAGGCAGTGGTGGCGGTCGGAATCGGCGAGATTGTCCCAGCCGCAGCTCATGTCCCAGCGGAAGAAGAAGACGGCTGTGCGGCATTCGATGTCGATACCGATAGCGCCGGGGACCCCGTTTTCCGCGCCGGCCTTGCGGGCGTAGGGACGATAATTGATGTCGGTGACGTCAAAGTAGGAATGGTAGAGGGGGTGATCGAGGGTCAACCGGTACGGCGGTCGTTCGGGGATGAGAATCTGCATTTCACGCATCGCGGACATGACAAACTCGCGCCGCCCGCAGCATGCGTCCAGGATGAGGGTTCCGCCGTTCGTCAGGTAGCGGCGCAGTTTGCGGCGCGCGTCATCGGAGAACTGAAATGCTTCGTGACCGGTCCGGTAGAGAACGGGAATTTGCTCCGGATCTTCCGGAATTTTGTTTTCGGGGACGACGATGGAGCTGAAGTGGACGTCGAGGTTGCTCGCCATCCATTTGAGGAGGTTTTTGGTGTCGCCGGGGTTGGTTGCCCAGTCGGACTTGCGCTGAGTTGCGATTTTCGCAATGAGCACGGGTGAGCGTGGGGGGTTCTTTTTCTCGGTGCGCCGCAGGGGGACGGCGGGTAGCGGAAGGGGGGGAAGCCCCTCGGCGCCCGATTGCTGAGCGGGAGGCTTGGGGGGCGGCTTGGGTTCGCAGGTGTATTCCTCTTCGTGCTGCACGACGTCGCTGTCCAGGCCGAAGTCGTCCATGAGCCCGCCGTGCGCATCGGGCAGGATGAGCAACGGAAGAAGCGCAAAGGCCGCAAGTGATGTGGTTGTCGTTTTTTTCATGTGCCTGCCTTGTTTTTGGTTGGCCCTCCTCTTCTTTGTCCTATAGTGTACCACAGAGTTCCCGAAAAGGCAAGGAGGAGGCCAATAATGGCCTCCCGCGGTAACTGGTGCGGGGCGGTTACTGCCTTTGGCAGTAACTGGCCTCCGGCGGTAACTGGCCTCTGGCGGTAGCTGGCCTCTGGCGGGGCGTGACGCCTGCGCGGCTGCGGGCAGGGCTTAGGGGATGAGTTTTTTGAGAGTTGCGGCGTCTTCGGCGAATTGGTCGGTGGATTCGTTGCGGACAAATTCCATGAGAGCGTAGTGTTTGCGTCCGGTTTGGGAGGCTTTTTTGAGATAGGCGTCCCAGGGATCGATTCCTTCGCTGAGGGGGCGTCGGTCGATGCCGTCGGCGGTGGCGGTCCAATGAAAGACGTGGATGTTGGCGAGTTTATCGAGTACGGATTCGAGGCTCTGAAGGCAATGATCGCGCGAGGCGCCGTTTGGTGGTTGCCAGTAGGTAAGCACGCCGGGATGGTCGGCCTCATCCAGGAGTTGTCGTGCCGATTCGATGGTGTCGGTCAGGGTGTTGGCATGATATTCGGTGGCGACGACGAGTCCGGCTTCGGCGGCTAGGTCGGCAATGCGGGAGAGGTCGTCGACAACGGTTTTGCGGTAATTTTCGTCGGCTTGGGCGCTGGACTGTTTTCCGGCCCAGACGCGAATGGTGCCGACGCCGAGCGCCTGGGCGGAATCCAAGACGGCGTCGAAATCCGGTCCACCGGCTTCGCCCGCACGATAATAGGCGCCGTAGGAGGGCAGTTCGAGCCCCGCCTCTTCGGTTTGCCGGCGAATTTGAGCGGCAAGTTTGGTGTCGCCGTGGGGCACGTGTTTGTCGCCGCCCCATTCGATGGCGTTCAGGCCCGCCTGGCTGACTTGTTTGATAATTTGCTGAGCGGTAAGCGAGCGAAAGGTGATGGATGTAAGTCCGGGAATGATCATTGTTGGATCTCCTCTGCGGAGCGGTTCGTGCCGCCCCTGGGTTCAAATTCGACGCTGAAGTCGACGATGCCGTCTTGAACCAGCGTTTCGCGGGTCACGAGCCATGTAACCGTGCGGTCCTCTGTTTGGGTGCCGTTTGTTTGGATTATGTCGGTCGGAGTGGTGATCACGAGTTCGATGCGCAGGTTTTCCGGGATTCGTTCGGGCTGGCGCAGGGAGTGCAGCTCGGGGTTTTGGACGGTTATGAGGAGATTTCCGTCGGGGGTTTCACTGAGTTGGAGGTTTTTCAGCGGTCCGTTTTCGAGCGCGTCATGGAGGTTTTCGGTCCTGCATTCGAGGATGGTGTTGGTTCGGTTGTCGGCGGTATAGGTGCGGTGGCGTTCCAGCTTCAGGCCAGTGTTTTCGAGATAGTCTCGACATGCCTGCCGATTGAGCCACCAAGCCGGTTCCGAATCGTCGGGATTTGCGGAGTCCGCGGTTTGCAGGAGTTGTCGAACGAGGGGGAGATTGTCTTCGGGCAGAGAATAGTGTAGGAGGAGGCGTGCAGAGCCGTTGCGGTGAATGATCAGCTCCTGCTTGAGGTGCAGACAACCGCAGAGTGTCAGCAACAGGGCTGCAAAGGCGCCGCGGAGCGCCGGAAACGCCAACTTCGGGAGTGAGACGAGTCGCGCATGCGGGCGCACGTTGAACTCGGATGAACAGGCGGGATGAATCACGATTTTACGGGGGTGGATTGGTTTTGCAGGAATTGGGCGATATCTTCGGCGAGGGCTTCGGGAGTCATGCGAAATTTTCTGCGCAGTCCCTGTTCTGAACCGCCTGGGATGGTTTGCGCGGGCCATCCGCGGGTCAGCAATTTCGCATTTGGGATATTGTAGAGTATGGCACGCACTCGGGCGCCGAATCCGGAGTGGGCGCAATGATTTTCAAGGGTAACCAGGGGCATGCGGGCGGCTTGATCGCGCAGGCGTTCGTCATCGAGTGGCTGAAGGCATCGGACATCGACGACGGTTGCGGAGATGCCGGCAATTTCAAGCGCGCGAGCGCTGCTGAGGGCGGTGGCGACTTCGCGACCAACCGCCCAGATGGCGACGTCTTCGCCGTCGCGCAGCACGGCCGCCCTCCCCTGCTGGTATTGCGGCACCGTCTCGACTTCAAGCGGGTCCGCGGAGCTTTTCGGATACCGCAGCACGGCGGGGCGCCCCGCGCCGATTTGTTGTTCGAGCATAGCGGTCATCGTGGCGGCGTCGGCGGGTTGGAGGATGTCCAAATCGCCCAGCGCGAACCACAGCGCCAAATCGTGAATGCCGTGATGGGTGGGACCGTCCTCCACGACACCGGACCGATCCAGGCAAAAGATTACGGGCAGGTTCTGCAGGACCACGTCGTGAAAGACATAGTCGAAGGCCCGCTGCATGAAGGTGGCGTACACGGCGACCACCGGCTTCATCCCCGCGGCGGCCAATCCGGCGGCAAAGACTACGGCGTGCTCTTCGGCAATACCCACGTCGAAGAATCGGTCGGGGAACTGGCCGCGCACGGCCATGAGGCCGGTGCCGTGGCACATTCCCGCCGTGATCGCCACGACGTCCGGATCGCGCCGCATGAGGGAACATAGGGTATCGCCGAGGTGGGACGAGAAGGTTTTGGGTTGGAGTCGCTCGGCGCCGAGTTTTCCCTCGGGCGCGCCGGATTGCAGATCGAACCGGCCCATTCCGTGGAAGGTTTCGGGGGCTTTAACGGCGTCGGGGTAGCCGTGGCCCTTTTCGGTGAGGACATGGACAACGGTTGGGCGTTTTAACTTCCGAACGGCTTGGAAAGTGCGGATCAGTTCGGGGATGTCGTGGCCGTCCAACGGTCCGATGTAAGACAACCCGAGTTCTTCGAAAACGGCGCCGGGGGTGAGCAGGCCTTTGGCGGCGAGCAGTACTCGACTAAACCATTTGTGCAGGCGTCGCCCGACAAGCGGGATGGAGTCGACCGCCCCGGCGATTTTTTTGCGCGCGCACTGATATTTTTGTCCGGAGATGGTTCGGTTGAGGTATTGTGAGAGCGCGCCGACGTTGGGTGCGATGGACATGCGGTTATCGTTGAGCACGAGGGTAAAATTCTCGGTGGTTTCAATGATGCTGTTCAGTCCCTCGAGCGCGACTCCACTGCCGAGCGCGCCGTCGCCGGCTAGGGCGACGACATGGCCTGTGCGTTTGTGCCGGTCGCGTGCGGCGGCAAATCCGAGTGCCGCGGAGATAGCCGTGCCCGCATGTCCGGCGCCGAACAGGTCGTAGGGACTTTCCTCGCGACTGAGAAAGGCGCTGCAGCCATCGTCCTGGCGGAGAGAGTCAAAGAGTTGGTTGCGTCCGGTGAGCAGCTTGTAGGCATAGGCTTGGTGTCCGGTGTCCCAGATGAGCGCGTCCTCATCCAGATCAAAGACGCGACAAAGCGCAACGGTCAGCTCGACGGTTCCCAGGTTGGACGCCAGGTGCCCGCCGTTCCGGGAAACGACGCTCAGGATGCGTTGTCGCAACTCATCGGCAAGATCCGGCAGCGCGTCCTCGGGCAGCATGCAAACATCGGCGGGGGTTTGAATGCTGTCTAGAAGCATTCCGACTTCACTCATCGTTCCGGCCCCCGCCTGTTTTGGTGTTTTCCCATTCGAGTCGGCACCTGCGGGCTTCCTCAAGCTCTTTGGTCAGGCTATCCCAGTTTTTTTGACGGATGCAATGGGCGTATCTGCAGAGCATGGCAATGAGTTCATCCATGCCGCTGAGCACTTCCGATCGATTTTGGCGGCAGATATCGGTCCACATGGCCGGCGAGCTGGCGGCGATGCGCGTGACGTCGCGAAACGCTCCGGCGGTTGCCCTGACGGCGTTGGGATTTTCGGGCAGCTGGCGCACGGCGGCGGCGGCCAGGAGGTGGAGGACGTGACTGGTGCGGGCGACGAGGGCGTCGTGAGTATGCGGATCAATGGCGGTTGTTTGCGCCCCGACCGCCTCCCAGAGGAGCCTGACTGATTCGGGGGCGGGTCCCTCAAGATTGTTGTCGGCGCAGAGAAAAACGGTTGCGTTTTGGTAGAGATTGGTATCGGCATGGTCCAGCCCGGCACTTTCCTTTCCGGCCATGGGGTGGCTGCCGACGAAGGAGACGTCGTGAGGCGTCAGTGCGCGCGTACAGGCCTCGACGAGCGCGCCTTTGGTGCTGCCTACGTCCGTAACCACGCTGCCGGGACGCCATTCGGCAACGTGTGTCTCGACGAATTCAACGGTGGCGGAGACAGGCATACAGACCACAGTCAGATCGGCTTGCGGGAGAATCGTCTTGGGTGATGTGTCGCCGTCGTGAATTGCATTCAAATGCACGGCTTGGCGAATGCTTTCGGAGCGACGGGCGCAGCCAAGCACGCGAAGATCGGGGAGTGTCCGTCGCAACGCCAAGCCAAGCGAACCGCCCAAAAGGCCGAGTCCGGCAATGGCGACAGTTTTGCGAGGCAGCAGTTCCGACAGATTGTTCGGGTTGTTCGACATTGGCATTATAGGAATTGGGTCTTACGGGATGCAAATAGGTTTGGTTGCTGACCTCGCAGCGCACTCTGCGGGGTCCGCTGGTGGTGATACTGGGACATGCGAACTATGCCAGCCATCGTTCGGCGTCGATGGCGGCGCGGCATCCCATCCCGGCGGCAGTCACTGCCTGCTGATAGACTCGGTCCGCGCAATCGCCCGCGGCAAAGACCCCTTCGAGATTCGTTCGCGATGTGCATTCGCGCAGATTAAGAAATCCATCCTCGTCCATGTCGAGCTGATTTTCGAAGGGTTGGGTATTGGGAATATGGCCGATAGCGATGAATACAGCCCCGCATTCCTCTTCAAAACGTTCATCGTTTTTGCGGTTGAGCAGACGAACTCCACGCACCTTCCCCTCCTCGTTTGCCAAAATCTCGTCGACCACGCAGCTCCACCGATACTCGATTTTCTTATTGGCAAAGGCGCGCTCCTGCATGATCTGCTGGGCGCGCAACTCGTCTCGCCGATGGACCAGAATGACTTTGCTGCCAAAGCGGGTAAGAAACAGCGCTTCCTCGATGGCGGAATCGCCGCCGCCGACCACTACAATGGGCACGTCCCGGAAGAATGCGCCGTCGCAAGTTGCACAGTAGGACACGCCTTTGTTTTTCAGCGCCTGCTCGGAGGGTAACCCCAGCTCCCTCGGATGCGCGCCGGAGGCGATAAGCAAGGCTCGACACTCAAGACTTTCCCCGCCAAGAAGTTGGAGCTTGTGCGGGCCACCCGGCTGAAGCTCGGCCGCTTCGATCTGCGCGTTTTTCACGCGAGTGCCGAAGCGCTCGGCCTGTTTGCGCATAGCGTCCATGAGATCGAATCCCAGGATTCCCTCCGGGAACCCCGGATAATTTTCTACCTCGGTTGTCTGGGTCAGCTGTCCGCCGGGCATGTTGCCTGCCACGACGAGCGGTTCGAGACCGGCCCGTGCGGCGTAAGTTGCCGCAGTAAGTCCGGCCGGACCAGTTCCGATGATAACGAGGTTTTCCATGGCAAACGGCCTCCTGTGAAACGTAATGCTAGTTCGGAGTTCGGAGTTCGGAGTTCGGAGTTCGGAGTTCTGTGTTCAGTGTTCGGTGTTCGGAGTTCAGAGTTCGGAGTTCAGGATTCAAAATTCAACATTCAACATTCAAAATTCAAGATTCAGGATTCGATATTCAGAATTCAGGATTTGGTATTCAGTCTCATCGCACCGGCGGTTCGCGGGTGATCTCATGTTATGCAAATTTGGGTTAATCGGCTTTACGTATTGGCACTATGGCTGTTCGATGGGCAACATCCAAGCGGTGCCGCGAAATTTTCACGGATTGATTCCGGCAGCTTTGATTGTTCGCGTGAATTGTCTAATTGCTTGTTTTGTTTGCGACTCCGTTTCGCGAACCGATGGGGCCCCATCGTTCGGAGAACGGCCACCAGGCAAAGGCGGCGGGGCCGACAAGGTTTTCGCGCGGCACGGTCCCCCAGAAGCGGCTGTCGCGGCTGTTGTCGGTATTGTCGCCCAACATAAAATAGTGATTTTCGGGGACATAGAAGACATCGTCATCATTGGTCAGGAAGTTTCCTGTGTGTCCGTGCGCTGTATGGGTATGTCCTTGGTAGCCGTTTTTCATACTGTAGATTCGTTCGAACGCGGGGTGGTCGTCGCCGTCGACGGGGCGGAACCGCTCTGCGCCCTGTTCGCGCACGTACAGTCGTTTGTCGACAATTTTGAGGTCATCTCCCGGCATACCCACCAGGCGTTTTATGTAGTATCGCCCAGTTAGCGGTTCCCCGTTTTCTTCGCGGATACCGGTGGTAGTGAAGACGGTGATGTCTCCGCGCCGGGGTTCGTTAAACGAGTAGTGCCAGCGGTTGACGAAGAGATGGTCGCCAAGTTTGACGACCGCATGGGCGAGCGGCTCTCCCTCTTCGTAGTACGGCAGGCGGTCACGGCTGGAGGCGGGCATGTTGATATAGTTGTGAACCGCACCCGGCTGGCGAGGATCGGCCTTGCCGGGCAGGCGGTACTCCACGCCGGCAATTCGCACCTCGGCCGAGGGCCAAAACGGAATGGCGGGGCGAGCCGGGTATACCCCCTCGAGCCGGCCGGAGCGCTCGACAACGGCATGAGCGTACCGTTTGGAGTAGTGCAAAAAATCAAACGCCTGTCGCGGCGCAGATGGAGGTTCCGTCCGGTCCATGGGTGTGGCGTGAATGCCGTACAGCGTTGGCTGCATGCTGCCGGTCGGAATCTTGAACGGCTGCAGAAAAAGCGCCCGAATGCCGAAGGCGATGCCGACGGCAACCACCAACACTTCCAAATATTCGCGCGTCCAGGCGGGACGTCGAGGCGGGACCAGCGAGGGCAACGCCTTGTCCAATTCCATGATTTTTTGTTCGATCGGTTCCTGTTCCTCGTCCCGCTCGGCCCGCGAACGTTCGAGCAGGTTTTCCGCCTGTCGATGCTGATCGTCGGTGAGCAGGTCCCCGTCGCGCCGAAGCAAATGGCGCAAATGTCGGCGGTACTCGCCCAGCGTCGCGCGCAGCTTGCGGCGCCGCGGTGTGAACATGCGTCGCAGAGAGCGTCCGAACAGGAGGTAGATGACGACCGCGTCGATGAGAAGTATCCAATGTAGAGCCATATTAGTCCTGTTTGTCGGAGGTTTTAAGAACAGCCACAAACGCTTCCTGCGGGATGGTGACTTGACCGAACTGCTTCATTTTCTTCTTGCCCTCTTTCTGCTTTTCGAGAAGCTTGCGCTTCCGACTAATGTCGCCGCCGTAGCATTTGGCGGTGACGTTTTTGCGCAGCGCCTTGACGGTTTCGCGGGCGACCACGCGTCCTCCCACGGCGGCCTGAACGGCGATGGCGAACATCTGGCGCGGGATTTCATCGCGCAGCCTCTGGGCAAGCTGTCGGCCGCGGAACTCGGCTTGATCGCGGTGGACAATCGTTGCAAAGGCGTCGACCGGCTCGTTGTTCACCAGGATCTCCATCTTGACCAGCGGCGCTTCGCGATAGCCCTTGGTATCATAGTCCATGCTGCCGTAGCCGCGCGTAATCGTCTTGAGCTTGTCGTAGAAGTCGATGACGATTTCGTGCAGGGGCAGTTCGGCCGTTACCATCACATGAAGGCGGTCGACATTGTCGGTGTGAGTCACTTGACCGCGTTTTTCCATAATCAGGTTCATGACCGCGCCCAGGTAATCGGAGGGGGTCATAATACGGGTTTCGATGATGGGCTCCTCGATCCGCTCGATTTCGGTTGGATCCGGCAGATGGACCGGGTTCTCCAGCTCCTCCATTTCCCCGTCCTTGCGATACACGCGATAGATCACGCTGGGATAGGTAACGATGATTTCCATATTGTATTCCCGGCGCAGTCGCTCCTGGACAATTTCCATGTGGAGCAGTCCGAGGAACCCGCAACGGAAACCGGCGCCGAGAGCTGCGGATGACTCGAGCTGCACGGTCAGCGCGGGATCGTTGAGCTGAAATTTCGAAAGGTTCAGTTTAAGGTTTTCGTAGTCCCTGCTGTCGACGGGATAGATACCGCTAAAGACCATGGGGTGGACATCTTCGAATCCCGGCAATGGTGCTTCGCATGGTTTTCCTGCGCTGGTGATGGTGTCGCCGATGGCCACGTCCGCGGGATTCTTGGTGTTGGATATGAGGTATCCGACATCGCCTGCCTGGAGTCGGTCGCAGGGTGTCATTTGTGGTTTAAAGACACCCAACTCCTTGACTTCGGCTTGAAGGGCGGTGCTGAACAGCTGGATGGCTTTGCCCACCGTCAGTTCGCCGTCGAAGACTCGCACGTAGCTGATCACGCCGCGATAGGCATTGTAAATCGAGTCGAAGACAAGCGCGCGCAGGATTTTGGGATCGCTGCTGCTGCTGGTGGGGGGTGGAACCCGTTTGACGACGGCGTCGAGCACTTCATCCACACCGATGTCCGCCTTTGCACTGACCTGCAGAACGTCTTCGGCGGGGATCGCCAGCAGCTCCTCGACTTGCTCCAGACACAACTCGATATTAGCCGCGGGCAGGTCGATCTTGTTGATAACCGGAATTACGACCAAGTCCAAGGCCGTAGCCAGATTGGCGTTGGCCACGGTCTGAGCCTGCACGCCCTGGGCGGCGTCGACCAGCAGCACCGCTCCCTCGCAGGCGGCGAGACTGCGGCTGACCTCGTAGGAAAAATCCACATGGCCGGGCGTGTCGATCAGGTTTAGTTCGTACTCCGCACCATGGCCGTCTCGGTACTTCATAAAGACGGGATGGGATTTGATGGTAATGCCGCGTTCGCGCTCCAGGTCCATGTCGTCGAGGACCTGATCGCGAAACGTTCGTTCGTCAATCGCTCCGGTATGCATAAGGAAACGGTCGGCGAGCGTGGATTTGCCGTGATCGATATGGGCGATGATGGCGAAATTACGAATGTTCTGCTTTGTTTCGGGCATGGAATTCCGGGTTGAGATTCGAACGAATTGAAGTTAGCACAAGCTCCGACGCGCTATCCGCTTGGCAAGACAGCGCCGGACATGAAAAACATGGACTGCGGTCAACGTCCGGCAATATAGTGGAGCCCCAGCAGACCACCAACCTGATAGAGCACAGCCGGAATCCAAACAACCAAGTCGGGATGAGCAGCCGGATTCGACCGTAGGTTGTCCGCCAGGACAATGAACGCGTAAAAGACCAGCGCCAGGACTAGACTGACCACCATGCCGATAGAGGTTTCACTGCGCTGGGTGCGAATGCCGAAGGGGACGCCGATCAGTAAAAACGCCAGCGGGGCCGCGGACAATACCAACCGAGTGTGCAGTTCCACATACAAGTTGGTCACGTTCCGTCCGCGCTCGCGCAGGACGTCGATGGCGCTGAACAGATCCGGCAGTCGCAGGTATTCGGGATCGCGAAACAGTCTGGCGCGTCCGGCAAAGACATCCGCGTCGATCCGCAGCCGCAGCTCGGGAGTCTGGATGCGCTCGCTTCCTGCCTGGGAGGCGGCTTTGTCCCGCTGGGCGACAACGGCGTTCTGCAGCAACAAAGTCAAGTCTCCGTTGTCATCCTCGAAAAGTCGTCCTTTGCGCGCATGGATGTCTTCGCGCAGAGCCCCGCTGTCATCAAGGGTATAGACTTGGACATGGCGCAGTCGGTCACCATCGATCTCCTCGACATAGAGCACGTGGCCGGGAAACTTAACCTGTCGGCCCGGCTCCAGCAGCGCCGCGGCATTGGAAAGTGCGGCGCCGTGCTTGAGCCGGTCGGCACGCTCGTGACAGATGGGAGACACCCAAGTGTGCAAAACCAGACAGACGCCGGACAAAATAAGCGTAATCCACAGGCACGGCGTGATAATCTGCCACAGGCTGGTCCCGCTTGCGCGCATGGCGGTAATCTCGTTGTCGGCCGACAACCGACTGAACATTACCACCGCCCCGCACAGCACGGCCAGCGGAATCGTATACGTCAACAGGCGCGGCAAAAGGTATGCCACAAATGCGAAAATCGTCCCGGCCGGGACACCCCGCGCCAGCAACTCGAACGCCCGCATTAGGTTGCCGGACAGCAGAATGAACAGGAGAACGGCCGCCGCGAGCCCAGCAGTGGCCACGAACTGCCCGGAAATGTGACGCTGAAGAATCCGCATGAGTGTTGTTTCCTGTCCATAACGACGCACCCCTCGATCTCGACCCCGAACTCGCGTTAGAAAGTGTAGCCCATGTTGAAGTGGAGTCGGCCGCCGTCGTCCAACTGGTCTTGCTCGGTGACCACGGGGATGCCGTAATCCAGCGTGACCGGCCCGATCGGGAGTCTGAGTTCCACTCCGAGGCCGACGCTGGCGTTCAACTCCGACAGATTCCACTCCGCGGAATCCTCCCACACATTGCCGAAGTCGAAGAAGGCTCGTCCGATCACCATTTCCACCAATGGCACGCGCAGTTCGATGCCGCCCAGCAGCAGCGACTGGCCGCCAAGGGGGTCGTCGGTTACGGGATCAAGTGGCCCGACATCGCGCAGTTCGAATCCGCGCAGAGAGTTGGAACCACCGGCAAAATAGCGATCAATGATGGGCACCCGGTCTCCGTCCAAGCCGTCTGCATTAGCAATTTCGCCGCCGATCTTCAGCGCGCTTTCCTCGAACAGCGGGAAATAGCGATGCAACGTGCCGCGCAGCCGGTAAACATCGCCATAGCTGCCCCAGGCCTCGCTCATTAGTTCGGTACTAATTCTCAGGCGAGAACCCCGCCGCGGATTCCGGAAGCTGTCCCGCGTGTCCCGCGTGAGACTAACCAATAACGCGTGGTGCCCGTAGTCGCCCTCTTCGTCAAGCAAATCGTTCGAATTGGTCGAGAAATCCGTAAGCGAGATATCCTCGAAGCGCACGCCGATGCTTTGGCGCCAGTTTTTGCGCCAAGACCGAGCCAGGCTCAGCGTGACTCCGGCCTTTTCCTCGGTATACTCGTCATACTCGCGGTCCCGCGCATACAAATCCGCGCTCAGTCTCAGACGCTTATGGAACAACCAGGGTTCAACGAATGAGAGCACGAAATCGTTGCGCTCGGTGCCGAGCTGCGCACGCAACCGCAGCTTCTGACCCGCGCCTCGAAACGTGGGCCAGTTCAATAATGAAAAATTGGACTGACTGACTTCGAACATCCCCACCAGGTCGTCGTCGGTCGAGAAACCACCGCCGAGCATCAGGCGGCCCGTTTCGGTCTCCTCCACAACCACGCGCAGATCACGTTCGTCAGCTTCCTCTGTGACCAACGGCATAATTTCCGCCGAACTAAAATGCCCAAGGTTGCGCAGGCGCTTTTTTGCGGCGTCGATTTTTCGCTTGTCGGCCGGCTCACCCGGATAGACCCCCAGCTCCCGCCGGATCACGCGGTCTTCGGTAATGCGGTTGCCCTCAATGTGAATCTCCCTGATTGTCGAGGGTACCCCTTCCATGATTTGATATTGCACCGCCACGGTATGCTCCGCGGGATTAACGTCGCGCTCGGGGGTTGCGCGCGCCTCGAGATAGCCTTGCTGATGATACTTGTTGTTGATGGCCTGAGCTCCATCCCGCTCGGCTTGCCGGCGAAAGCGCTCGCCCTCCTCCAAGGGGATCAGCTCAAGCAATTCCTCGGCGCCGAACTTCTGATTGCCGCTCACGCTCACATCGGAAACGGTATATGGCTGCCCTTCCTCGAGATCAAAATGCAGCCGCACCCAATTGCGGTTGTCCGAGTATTCGCGCTCAATGTCGCTAATGACAAAATCCAGGTACCCTGCATCGGCATAGCGTTCCTGGAGACGTTGGCGGTCGGCGGTGAGTTCGGCTTCATGGAGAAAACCGGTATTGAACAGGTACGCCAACCATTTAGCTCTGGTCTGTATCGTCTTGCGCAGCTGACGGCCGGAAAACACGGAATTGCCCTCGAAGGTGACCTTGCGAACCTTGCTGCGACCGGATTCGGCGATCTGAAAGACCACGTCAACGGCATCGGCGCCGATTTCCTCCTTCTCAAATGTTACTTTGGTTTCCACATACCCCTTGTCGCGATAAAGGCTACGAATCTTCTCCGCATCCTGGCTGAGCTGCTCCTCGTCGAGCACCGCTCCCTCGCCATGCTCGATCTCGCGGCGGATTTTCTTGTCCTTGAGCCGCTGATTGCCCTTGACCTCAATGCGACGAACCACCGGTCGGATCTCGACGTCCAGGATCAGACGTGCGGCTCCGTCCTTTATTGAAGTCACTCGCGTCTCCACCGTCTGAAACTTGCCCGTCTTGTAGAGTCTCTTGATGTCCTCGGACAAAACCTTCGGGTCCAACCGTTCTCCCACTTCGGTCGTCATATTGGCGTCGATCATTTCGCCGTACGTCTCGGCCACGGCCGGTGGTTGCACGTCAATTTCGCGAATGATCGGCGGTTGTTGCTGCTGCTGCGCGAGCGCATGACCGATGCAGAGAGCGAGCACCAGCATGACCGCCCTGCCCTGTACCTTTAATGCATCTTGATTTCTGATGGATGCCATGATAAAAATTCCTTGGGTTGAGTTCAGACCATGATTGACTAGGGGACATCCTCGTCACTGAAGCGCGCGCGGCTCTCAAAACGAGTGAATTGCTTGAGAAAAGTCAGCGGAATAATACCGGTGGGACCGTTTCGGTGCTTGGCGATGATCAATTCCGCATCCATCTCATTAACATCCTCGGCGCCGGCGTCGGCCTCTCGGTCGCGATGCAGGAGGGCGACCACGTCGGCATCCTGCTCGATGGAACCGGATTCGCGCAGGTGGGACAGTTTCGGCCGCTGTCCAGGTTGCTCGGCTTGACGATTTAGCTGCGCCAGTACGATGATGGGCACCTCCAACTCCTTGGCCAGGCTTTTCATGCCCATGGAGTTTTTGGCCACTTCGTTTTCGCGGGTGGCATTGCGTCCGGACGAGGACTTCATCAACTGCAAATAGTCCACCACCAGAACCTGCACGTGGTGCTGACGGTGCATGCGTCGAGCCTTGGCGCGCATCTCCACAATGTCGATATTGCCGGTGTCGTCAATGCAAATGGGCGCGTCCCTAAGCCTGCCGGCCGCCTCGGTGATTTCGTTCCAGCGTGCTCGCGCGACTGCTCCCTCGCGAATGTCCTGCATATTGACCCGCGCTTCCGAACAAAGAAACCGAAGAGTGAGTAGTTCCCGGCTCATCTCCAGGCTGAACAGGCCAACCGACACCGGGTTCTCGGCCATTGCCATATTGGCG
Source organism: Verrucomicrobiota bacterium (assembly GCA_048616755.1). Classification (GTDB taxonomy): domain Bacteria; phylum Verrucomicrobiota; class Lentisphaeria; order Oligosphaerales; family CAZSBQ01; genus CAZSBQ01. The sequence continues at coordinate 2,983 of JBMCIU010000003.1, read as the reverse complement.
ACCATATTCAAGGCAAACGCGGTCTTGCCGATCGACGGTCGCGCGGCCAAAACAAACATTTCGCCGGGCTTCAAGCCTGTGATGCACTCATCCAAATCAGCATAACCGGTCTGAATACCGATAGCGGACTCGTCTCCGCGATGCAGGCTCTCCATGTGCGCAACCGCGCCCATCACGCACTCGCCGATAGGAACAGCCTCGGATCCAGCCTCCATCCCCGTCAGGCGGGTAATGTCGGACTCGATCTCGTCGAGCATCGCGGCGGTGTCCTCCTCCGGATCCGTGCACCGCTGAATGATGTTGGATGAAGTGCGGATCAGACGCCGCAGAAGCGAGTTCTGGCGAACGATCTCGGCGTAAGTCTCGACATTGGCCGCCGTGACCACGCTGGACATGAGTTCCATAAGGTACTCGCGCCCGCCTGCCAAGTCCAGTTCGCTATACCGTTCGAGCATATCGCCCAGCGAAACAAGATCAACATACCGTCCCCCCTCCTGAGACAATCGTCGAACAGCCCGGTAGACCGCCTGATGCGCGGCGCTGTGAAAATGCTCTTCGCTGTCCAGCTTGGTCAGAACGGTTTCGAGCGCCTGCTCCGGATCCAGAAGGATGGCGCCAAGCACGGCGACTTCCGCCTCGCGATTGTACGGCAAGCCTCGCCCCGCCGGCAGCAGAAGCGGCTTGTCGCTTGCATTGGGGCGCTCTTGCTCAGGCATTTGCCCATACCCTCGGGATCACTGTAAAGCCCCGGTTCGAAGGTTCTTCAAGCACGCACCACCCAGACCTTGACGGTTGTCTGCACCTCGGGATGCAGGGAAACCTCGACGTTGTACACGCCCAGCTGCTTGATCGGCTCGTCCATCTGCACCTGCTTGCGGTCCACTTGGACGTTGTTTTCCTGAAGCGCCTCGGCGACTTGTTGCGGCCCCACCGAGCCGTACAACTGGTCGTCGTCGCCCGCCTCTACGGTTAGGGTCACCGACATGCGTCCCAGGGTTTCGGCCAATTGTTCGGCGGCGTTTTTGCGCGCCTCTTCTTCGGCTTTGATTTTTGCGCGTCTTGCTTCCAGCCGACGTATTGCATCGGAGGTTGCGCGCATGGCTTTTTCCCGGGGCAAGAGAAAGTTACGGGCATACCCGTCCTTCACTTTCACCTGCTCGCCCATCGTTCCCAAGCCCTTGACGTCTTCCAGTAGGATCAATTCCACGGCCATCGATTGGTACTCCTGCTTCAACTGCCTGCTGTACATGGGTCCGCGGCGCCATGCTTGTTTCTTTCCGCCGCGGATATCGGGGACTTTTCGCACCCCCGTGCTCTTCGCCGTCCGGATCTATACCGCTACCGCTAGGGTACCAGCGCCAGATTGCGCGCCCGCTTGATGGCCGCGGAAATCGAGTTCTGATGTTTGAAACAATTCCCGGTGATTCGACGGGAAAGGATCTTCCCTTGCTCGGTCTGATACCGGCGCAGGAAATCCACATCCTTGTAGTCGATGAAGGTGATCTGGTTTTCGCAGAGACGGCACACCTTGCGTCGCGTGGTCTTGCGTCGTGTCCGGCGCTTGGTTCGTGAATTCTGACCCATACTTCGTCCTGTGGTTCGTCGCTTGCTCGCAAAGATTCTCGGCAAGCCTGTTGTTCGATTGCTTACTGCATACCGGTACCATAGCGTTTCCCGGCCATCTGGCAACCCGAAATTTTCAGACGTCTAAATCATCATTGCTCATGGTGGGCATATTTGCGGGCGGTTCCTCATAAAGAAACACCTCGAGACGCATGACCGTTTGGTTGAGGCGATAGCGCTCCTGCAGCTCGGCCACCTTTTCCGGCGCCAACTCCAAGACAAACTGCCAATAGATGCCACTTTTTTTCTTCTTGATCTCGCGAGCGAACGTTTTGCGCCCCAAGGATTTTTTCTCGACAGGTTTGCCGCCGAGCGTTCCAATGACTTTTTCCACGTCAGCGGCAAAGGCTTCGCCGCCGTCCTCGACATACCGCTCATCCAGAATAAATACTGCTTCGTACGTTTTCAATGCTTCAGCTCCGTCTCTTTGGGATCCGCGCCATTATCGGCGTCCGGGGTTGTTAAGCTCCACCTATTATATTGATTCATCGATGCAACGACACCGTTGCGCACCGCCGTCAGCGCAGCTTCCGCAGCCGCGTCGATCACCACCGACAAACCTTCGCGCTCTTCCGCATTCCACGGGCTGAGCACGTAATCCACGGTCTCGGCATCCTGGGGTCGCCCGATTCCAACGCGCAACCGCGGGACTTCGGACATTCCGACCGCATCAATGATCGACTGCAAGCCGCGATGTCCGCCGCTGCCGCCCTGCTGGCGCATTCGAATGCGCCCGAAGGGCAGGTCCAGGCAATCGTACACCACCAGCATCCTGCGAGGCTCGCAGCGACCGGCGCGAACCGCGGCGGCGACCGCGTCGCCGCTGCGGTTCATAAATGTCATCGGCACCAGCACCGATACCGCGCGACCGGCGAACCGACCGTCAATCCATCGCCCGTGAAACGCTTTGCCAACCGTCGGGTTGCGCAACCGCTCGGCCACGGCTTCGGCCACAAGGAAGCCGACATTGTGCCTCGTTTCCGCATACTTGTCGCCGGGATTGCCGAGCCCGACGATCAGATTTACATCGTCCATATCCACAACGGCCTCCGGAAACAGCGGGCCTTAGCGGCACGCCGCCTGCGACCATCAGTGCGCTTATTTTTCTTCGCTTTCACCGTCCTCTGATTCGGCGGCGCCGCCGATTAGTTCGGGTTCGGCCCCTTCAAGTTCGGCGCCTTCCTCAAGCTCCTCCTCGCTCGGCTCCTCGGTCGGCGCGGAAACGACAAACACGGTCTCTTCGGGATCGCCGACATACTCAATGCCCGAGATTTTCGGCAAGTCTGCGATGGCTAGGGAATCTCCCATGTTCAACGCTTCGACATTGACAACAATGGACTCGGGCACTTTGCCCGGCAAG
>JBMCIU010000002.1:0-21149 GCA_048616755.1 Verrucomicrobiota bacterium | reverse complement strand
GCCGTAGCCGAACACCTCAAGTCACGGGAAAACGAGCATCTTGCGGAGTCCGCCGCGCCGGCCTCCGGCTGTAGCGGCGGCTGCCCGGGCAGTGCCATACTGGACCTGATGCGCGGCAAAACGCCGGCGCCCCCCTCCGCACCGGGCAATCAACCGTCTGCGGAGTCCGCACTGCGCCAGTGGCCCGTTCAGCTGCACCTGGTCAATCCTGACGCCCCGTATTGGCAGGACGCGGACCTGTTAATCGCCGCGGACTGTGTGCCGGTGGCCTACGCCGGTTTCCATTCCGAGTTGCTGGCCGGCCGGAAAGTGATCCTCGCCTGCCCGAAGCTTGACGACACGTCGCCGTACGTAGGCAAACTGGCCGCTCTGCTCAGTCGAAACAACATCAAGAGCATCACGCTCGCCCACATGGAGGTACCCTGCTGCGGCGGTCTTGGACGGATCGTCCAAACCGCCCTCGAAGTCGCGCGGAGTTCGCTCGAAGTCAACGACGTCTGCATCGGGATCCGCGGCGACGTCATAGATTCATAACAACACTGGCAATCGCTTCGTCCGCGGACGAAGCAACTGAACCGTCGGCGTTTGCCGGCGACAAGCAACGGCCGGCATCGCCGGCAACAAAGCAAAGGAGAAGAACGATGAGTAGCATGTTCTGTTATCAATGCGAGCAAACTGCCCAGGGACAAGGATGCACGGCGCACGGCGTCTGCGGCAAAGATCCGGACACCGCCGACCTTCAGGATGTCCTGGTGGAAGTAACGAAAGGCGTTGCCCAGTACGCGCATCGCGCCGCGCAGCTCGGCTGCCGCGACCACAACCTCGACTTGTTCGTCTGCAAGGCCCTGTTCACCACGGTCACCAACGTCAACTTCGACGCCCAACGCGTAGCGGAGTGCGCTCAACAAGCCGTCTCCGAACGAGCACGCGCCAAGGCGCTCTATGAAAATGCCTGCCGCAGCGCCGGCAAAACGCCCGAAGAGCCAACCGGCCCCGCCCAGTTCCAGCCCGGCAACACGCCCGACCAGATGCTCAAGCAGGCCGAGGGTATTCGCATCGACAAGCGTCTGGAAAACCTGGGACCGGACATAACCGGCCTGCAGGAACTCATCCTCTACGGGCTCAAAGGCATGGCAGCCTATGCCGACCACGCGCAGATTCTCGGAGTCGAGGACGACGACGTCTACGCCTACTTCCACGAAACGCTCGACTACTTGGCCGGAAATCCCCAGGACGTCGACGAGCTGGTCGGCAAAGTTTTGCGTACCGGCGAAGTCAACCTGAGGGTCATGGAATTGCTCGACCAGGCAAACACCGGCACCTACGGGCATCCCGAACCCACCCAAGTGCGCATCACCCCAGTCAAGGGCAAATCGATTCTCGTCAGCGGACACGACCTGCACGACCTCGAGCAGCTGCTCAAGCAAACCGAGGGCAAAGGCGTCAACGTCTACACCCACAGCGAGATGCTCCCCTGTCTTGCCTACCCCGAGCTGAAAAAGTACCCGCACCTGGCGGGCAACTACGGCGGCGCCTGGCAGGACCAGCGGCGCGAGTTCGACGAGTTCCCCGGCGCCATCCTGATGACCACCAACTGCATACAGAAACCGAAAACCAGCTACAGCAACCGACTGTTCACCACCGGTCTGGTCGCCTGGCCCGACGTACAGCACATTGCCGAGGATCCTTCCGGAAACAAGGACTTCTCGCCGGTGATCAACGCCGCGCTTGAAGCCCCCGGATTTACCGAGGACGCCGAAGAGAAAACCATCACCATCGGCTTTGCCAGAAACGCCGTGCTCGGCGTTGCGGACACCGTCGTCAACGCCGTCAAAAACGGCGACATCCGCCACTTCTTCCTGATCGGCGGCTGCGACGGCGCCAAGCCCGGAAGAAACTACTACACTGAATTCGCCCAGGACGTTCCCGACGACTGCGTGATCCTCACCCTGGCCTGCGGCAAATACCGCTTCAACAAGCTCGAGTTCGGCGACATCGGCGGCATCCCTCGCCTGCTCGACTGCGGCCAGTGCAACGACGCCTACTCCGCCATCCAGATCGCCCTGGCCTTGGCGGACGCCTTTGACTGCGAAGTCAACGACCTGCCGCTGTCCATGATCCTGAGCTGGTTTGAGCAGAAGGCCGTGTGCATCCTGCTGACCCTGCTCCACCTGGGCATCCAGGACATGCGGCTGGGGCCAACCCTGCCCGCCTTCGTCGGGCCCAACGTGCTCCAGGTCCTGGTCGACAACTTCGGCCTGAAACCCGTCGGCACCGCCCAGGACGACCTGAAGACCATCCTCGGCTAACTCCGAACGACACAAGCGCATCCCGCCTCGCGCCAGGGGCGGGGTGCCCCCTTTTCCTGCCTCAACGAATTAAGCACCGGGAACCCCCATGGCTTCCGCCGAGACATTCTACGACCAATTGGCCGCCGACTACGACGGTTTGACCCACACCTCGAAGAGGAACACTGTGGCCCGCGGCTTTGTATCCGAACTACATCGGCGCGCACCCTTTTCCTCCGCCCTCGACGCCGCCTGCGGCACCGGCGTCTTTACCCGTCCCCTTGCGGAGTTCGCATCCCGCGCGTGCGGTGCCGACATTTCTTCGGAAATGCTGCATCGCGCCAAACAAGAGTCCCGCCACACTGCCGACACTATCCAGTGGCTCGAAGCACCCATGCAAAACTTGCCCGAGATACTGGACACCCCATTCGAGTGTATCCTGTGCATGGGCAACTCCCTTCCTCACCTGATCACCCGCGCGGAATTGCACAAAGCCATCCGCGGCTTTGCCCAACTCCTGACCGCGGACGGTATGCTCGTCCTGCATCAACTCAACTACGACCGACTGCTCGCCCGCGGCGAACGACTGGTCGGCGCAACACGCTCGGAAAACACCACCTACGTCCGGTTCTACGACTTCCAAGGCGAGCGCATTATCTTCAACGTCATTACAACCCAGTGGCTCGACAACGACAAAAATTACACCCAGTGGCACAGCACCACTCTCCGACCGCACCGAACCGCCGAGCTGATTAAAACTCTCAAAGATGTCGGCTTAGAAAACATCGAATCCTTCGGCGACCTGTCATTCTCCCCCTACGACCCCGCCGAATCCGACCTGCTCGTACTCAAAGCAACGCGCAACTAACCCTCCCCGCTCACCCCGGCCACCCGCCCACAGTAGGCGCCCGGCACCGCAGGCGCCAGCTCCCCGGGCGCCAGTTCCCGCGGGAGCCCAGTTACTGCGGGAGCCCAGTTACTGTGGGAGGCCATTATTGGCCTCCATTCCCCCGGCCTCCATTCCCCCGGCCTCCATTCCCCCCGCCTGTCGTCAGCCGTCCCTAAAACGGGATATCGTCCTGCACCGATTCCTGCTCGTCTTCCTCGAACTTGGGCATCTGGTTTTGCGGCGGAGGCGGCGGCTGCTGCTGCGGCGGAGGCGGCGGCTGCTGCGGCGGCGGTGCCTGCTGCTGCTGCGGGGGCGGCTGCGGCGCCTGTTGCTGCGGCGCCTGTTGCGGGGGCTGCTGGGGCGCCTGCGGCGGCTGATATTGCTGCTGTTGTGGCTGAGCCTGCGGTCCTTGCGGAGCATATCCGCCGCTCGCGCCGCCGTACTGATTTCCGCCCTGCTCCTGGAAGCCGGCGCCGCGGGAAGGCGAGCCGAGGAACTGTACGCGCTCGCCTGTCACATAGAGGCGACTGCGGCGCTGGCCATTCTGATCCTCCCACTGATCCAAGGTTAAACGGCCTTCCACAAATGCCGGCGCGCCCTTGCGCAGGTACTGATTGCAGGCTTCGGCTTGTCGGCCCCAAACCTCGACATCCACGAAAGTGGTTTCCTCGCGGTCTTCACCACTACGCGTGGTAAAGCGCCGATTGATCGCCAACCCCATTTTCGTCACGCTGGAGCGGTCATTAATCTGCCGCATTTCGGGATCGCGTGTTAGATTGCCGATAAGAAAGACTTTGTTGAGATCCGCCATGGCTTTACCTCTTCTCTGCAAGTGTTGGGGCGTCCCGGGACTGGGTTGCCCATGAGTCAAAAAAACCCGGGTTGCCGTCTTGCGATAGTATATCAAAGACTTGTCGGGCTTGCAAACGCACATCGGCCAATACGCAACCAATGCCTCTTTCAAAAAAAATACCAACCCGCGCTTGACGACCAAAATACGAACGCTATAGTACTGCCTGCTTCTTGCGAACAGAAGAACACGTACCTGTAGCTCAGCTGGATAGAGCGTCTGGCTACGGACCAGAAGGTCGAGGGTTCGAATCCTTCCAGGTACGCCATTTTCCGTCCCCCCGGCGGGGTAGCTCAGTCGGTAGAGCAGAGGCCTGAAAAGCCTTGTGTCGCCGGTTCGATTCCGGCCCCTGCCACCACTTTTTCCAAAAGTGTGGAATCGACCAAAGATCGCTGCAGCCGAGAGGACGTAACAACATGTCCGTCACTGACCCCTTACCACGTTTCGTCGATCCGAAAACCGGCTTCCTCCTGGATGTCCGAGGCATGGAACTGCCCGAACGCGATCTCCGCAATTTGTGCGGCGATGGCGCCGCCGATGCTCCCCTGGTCAAAGCGCATGCCGAAATGGGCCGCATCGAGAATGGCGACATAAAAAATCCCGATGAAAATCGCCGGGTAACCCATTTCTCCGACCGCCAATCCTATTGTGACACCGCCTTGTTCCGAGACGTCGAAGAATTTGCCGAGAAAGTGCGCAACGGCACCCTCGCAATCGACGGCCACCGCGTCACCGCCATAGTCGTCAACGGTATCGGCGGCTCCGCCCTAGGTCCGCAGCTGCTGCAGCTCGCCATCAATGGTCCGCATTGGAATGAACTTCAACGAGCCGACGCGCCGCGCATCTACTTCCTGGACAATACCGATCCCGCCGGCATTCACGACTTGAAGCAGGTGCTGGACTTTGCCGGCGCGCTGGTCGTCTCCATCTCCAAATCCGGCGGCACCCAGGAAACGCGCAACAATATGCTGGCACTGGCCGCGGAATTTGCGGCGCGCGGATTGTCGTTCGCCAACCATGCCGTGGCCGTGACCATGGAGGGCAGCAAGCTTGACCACCAAGCCCGAGACGAAGGCTGGCTGAAGATTTTTCCCATGGCCGAATCCATCGGCGGTCGAACCAGCGAAACCAACATCGTTGGTCACGTCCCCGCCGCTCTCACAGGCATCGACTTCCGCCGCTTCGTCAAAGGCGCGCGACACATGGACGAGCTGACTCGCGCGCCAACCGTGGACGCCAACCCCGCCTACCAACTCGCTGCCGCATGGCACATTGCCGGCAACGGACGCGGCGACCGCAACATGGTCGTAGTCCCCTATGCCGACCGCCTGGCCCTGCTGGGCAAATACCTCCAGCAGCTGGTCATGGAAAGCTTGGGCAAGGAACGCGACCTGGACGGTAATATCGTTCACCAGGGCCTAACAGTCTACGGCAACAAGGGCGGCACCGACGCTCACGCATACATCCAGCAACTCAACGACGGACGCGACGACTTTTTCGCCGTCTTTATTGAACCGCTTACCGATGCCGAAAACCTCATAGTAGACGACAACCGTACGATGGGCGACGCCCTGCACGCCTTCAAATCCGGCCTTGTTCGCGCTCTTCGCGGCAAGCAACGCAAGGTGATCGACATCACCATCGACAACGTCGACGAATTCAACCTTGGCATGCTCATCGCTCTGTTTGAGCGTGCCGTGGCAACCTACGCCGAGCTGATTCACATCAATGCCTTTCACCAGCCCGGCGTGCAAGCCTACAAGGAGGCAAGCAAAGAGGTTGACACCCTCTTCATTCGCCTCGCCGACTGGTTGTCAGCCCAAAAGGACTGGCAAGGCACCGCCGCGGAAGCGGCCGAAGCCTTGGGCGCTCCGGAACAAACCGAGGAAATCGAAACCATCCTGCGCCGCCTCGTTCTCAACAACCGCGGAGTCGCGGCCGAATGGTGCGACAAAGGGTGGCTGTTCCGCAGCGCCTAAACGCGCGGGGATGCCACCATCGCCTCTTTGCGATGCGGCACTAGTACCCCGTACTAGACCAAGTCGACGAGGAACTCGCGGAGAGAACGTTCGATAATGATCATGGCGCTGATGGCAGTCAACACGGTAAAGGCGGCACCGACAGAGAAACCGGCCAGCACCACGCCCAGAGCTGTGCCGGCTGCGGGGGGATGGTGAACCCTGCACAGAACCATGAGCAGCATGGCGGTTCCCACCGCGCCGCTATACACGAATTCCTTGGCGAGAAGTATAGCCTGGGGAACCAACCACCAAATTCCGCCCGCGAGAAAACCAATCATGTGCCCGCCCAGCACATTGCGAGCCCTGGCGGAGATGCTGCGCGGGGTCGCGAACACGATAAATGCCGTGGCGCCGATGGAGGCGACCACCACACTGTAGTCCCGCTCCAGCAGCGACAAGACGCTCGCCAGGGCGGCGGTAGCCAAAAAACATTGGATGAGCGCCCGCAACCACAGCGGCAACCGCTCCATAAATCCGGCAACTCGCGCTCTACAGATATTCAGCACTACTATTTCTTCTCCTCGTCTTTTTGCTGCCGTCGCAGTGACGCAATCTGATCCCGGATCATCGCGGCGCGCTCAAATTCCAGGTCGTCGGCGGCCTGCTTCATTTCGCCCTCGAGCTGGCGAACGGTTTCCTCGACATTGTAGTCTCCGCCATCCTCGGCGATGACGTCGGCCACGGTTTCCTCGGCCTGCTGGTACAGTCGCAAGGTGGTCTGGGCGGCGCGCTTAATGGCCGTGGGGGTAATATTGTGCTCTTCGTTGTAGGCCAGCTGTCGTTCGCGCCGCTCGTTGGTGATGCGCAGCATGCGCCGCATGCTGTCGGTTTCCTTGTCGGCATAGAGGATCACGCGACCGGTGAGATGACGAGCCGCCCGCCCGGCGGTTTGAATTAGCGACCGTTCCGAGCGCAGAAAACCCTCCTTGTCCGCATCCAAGATGGCCACCAGAGACACCTCCGGAAGATCAAGTCCCTCCCGCAACAGATTGATCCCCACTAGGCAGTCGAAATCTCCCTGCCGCAAGCTGCGGATCAGCTCGACCCGCTCGATGGCGTCCACCTCGGAGTGCATGTAGCGGACCTTGAGATCAAGCCGGCGCAAATAGTCGGTGAGATCCTCGGCGGTGCGTTTGGTCAGCGTGGTAACGAGAACCCGCTCGCCGCGGTCGGCGCAGGCGGACACCTCGCCGATCAGATCGTCGACCTGCCCCTCGAGCGGTCGGACTTCGACGGCGGGATCGAGCAGACCGGTGGGTCGGATCACCTGTTCAACCGGCTCGGTGCGGGAGAGCTCGTAGTCGCCGGGCGTGGCGGAGACATAAATCGCCTGCGGAAACAGGGTTTCAAACTCTTCAAACCGAAGCGGACGGTTGTCCAGCGCAGAGGGCAGCCGGAATCCGTGTTCGACCAATGTCAGCTTGCGGTTGCGGTCCGCGTTGTACATGGCGTTGAGCTGCGGAATGGTGACGTGAGACTCGTCGATCACAAGCAAAAAATCGTCGGGAAAGTAATCGATCAGCGTGTAGGGCCGCGATCCCGGCGCTCGACCGGACAAATGGCGCGAGTAGTTCTCGATGCCGGAGCAGTAACCCAGCTCGCGCATCATCTCAATGTCGTACATGGTGCGCTCGTGAATCCGCTGCGCTTCGATTAAACGCCCTTCCTTCTCGAATTTGGCGATCTGCTGCTCCATTTCGGTCTTGATGCCGCCCACGGCCTCCTCAATGCGCGATTGCGGGATGACAAAGTGCTTGGCCGGAAAGATCGACAGCTCGCGGGTGTCCTCGATTACGGTGTGATTGAGGGCGTCGCGGATGGTGATTCGGTCCACGGTGTCGCCCCAGAACTCGATGCGCACGTATTCGTCGCGGTAGGAGGGATAGACGTCCACCGTGTCGCCCGCGGCGCGGAACTGGCCGCGCGAGGGGGCCGCATCGTTGCGCTCGTACTGAATATCGATCAGTCGTCGGAGCAGCTCGTCGCGGTTCAATCCGGCCTCGACCTGAATGTGCGCGCGCATGGCCTCGAAGTCCTCCGGCGATCCGAGGCCGTAGATGCACGACACGCTGGCGACCGCCAGAACGTCGCGGCGCTGCACCAGCGAACTGGTCGCGGACAGACGCAGCTTTTCAATCTCCTCGTTGATGCTCGAATCCTTGGCGATGTACGTATCGGTCTGCGGAATGTAGGCTTCCGGCTGATAGTAATCGTAGTAACTGATGAAGTATTCAACGGCGTTGTCGGGCAGGAAGGAGCGAAATTCGCTGAACAGCTGGGCGGCGAGCACCTTGTTGTGCGAAATCACCAGCGTCGGACGCTGAACCTGCTCGACCACGTTGGCCAACGTAAAGGTCTTTCCCGATCCCGTGACGCCCAGCAAGGTCTGCTCGCGCGAGCCGGCGTGCAACCCGGCAACCAAAGCGCGGATCGCCTTTGGCTGATCGCCCGCCGGAGAATATTCGGATTGAATTTGAAACGCTTTGGACATGGTGCCGGAAAAATTAAAACTGTGGACTGAATCGGCATGAAATATCCGCCGTCGATCAAGCGCCGTCACCCGCGCGAACAAGGGGTACCCAATGCCAAGCCGGGCCTGCGAAGTTCGCAACAATGGCGCAGCTCTTGCCGTGCGGAGTTTGGCTACTCGTCCGAGTCGGTGTAGCCGGGCAGGTTCCAGCTCCATCTCGGGGGATCCTGAATGAGCAGGCCGCTGTCCGGATCTTCGGACATGGTCAAGGGGGGATAGCGTCGCCAGTTGTCGCCGTCGACCGCTTCGGATTCCCCGCCTTGCTCCAGGAAGTCCAGCAGAGTTTCCCGGAGCCGCGCGCAAACTTTCCGATTGAACGCGAGCCCGGCTTGATTGCGGTTTTCGAGCGGATCCTGCACGCGGTCAAACAGGAATTCCCGGTCGTCGGCGGCGCTGTAGGCGTATTTCCATTCCGGTGTAATCACCGAATAGATTCCCCGTTGTCCGTGGTCGTACTGGATGTACACCGGATCGGGCGAGGTTTCGCCTGCCGCTACAGCGCGCAGGTCGTTTCCGTCAAGCGCCATATCGCTGTTTTCATTGCCGGTGGCGTTCAGGATGGTGGGCGCCACGTCGACGAGGCTGACTGGCGCGTCACAGCGTTGTCCCGCCGGGAAGCGGCCGGGCATGCGGACGATCAGCGGCACCCGCGCGCAGGTGTCATGCATGCTGCGTTTGCCAAAGCAGTTGTAGTCGCCCAGGTGCTCGCCGTGGTCGGCCGTAAACAGCACCAGCGTATCGTCGAGGCACCCCCCCTCCTCGAGCGCGGCCAGGATGCGCCCGATTTGGTAGTCGATAAACGATACGCAGGCGTAGTAGTGCGCCTTCATGCAGCGCAGCAGATTTTGGTCAAGGCCCTGATCGCGGTACTTGTAGCGATTCTGATGACGGTTGATGTGGGTCAGGAGGGCCTCGGAGTCGGCCGGCACGCGAGGCAGGGGCATGCGCGCGGCACGATAAATCTTGTGCCATGGCGAGGGCGGGGCAAACGGCGGGTGCGGATGGATAAAGCTGCTGAACAGCATCCAGGGGGTGGCGGATGCGCCTTCACCGCGGATAAAATCAATGCTTCGGTCGCCAATCCACTGGGTGGGATGCTCGTCGGCAGGCAGAGGGGACAATTGGGGCACGTAGTACATTTCGCCCCGGACGCCATGGTGTTCCCGCAGCCAGTGATGACCGCGTTCGGCCAAAAATGCGGCGTATTCGTCTTGGTCGGGCGTCTTTCCCCCCTCCTACTGTCGTTCGCGCGTTTGGAAGCCGCGGAGCGCATGGGGATCGGGGCTGAAGTGGCATTTTCCAACTCCGTGCGTGCGGTGCCCGGCATCAGAGAGCACCTGCATGAACGAGGGGCGCCCATCCTCCGGCATGGGATCCCGGTTCTCGTAGCAGCCGGTGTTCATGGGGTATTGCCCGTAGTGCATGGATGCGCGCGCCGGGACGCTCACCGGACAGGGAGAATAGGCGCTGGTGAACGTGGTGCCCTCGCGGCACAAGCGGTCGAGGTTTGGAGTCCGAATCACCGGGTTGCCGAGTTCGCGAATGGTATCGAAGCGCAGCTGGTCGCAAAAGATCAGCAGGATATTGGGGAACTTGGGCATGACGGGAGTGCTCCTACAGGCTATCGGGCGTAGTCCACTGCTCGAGTCTCACGAATGACCGACACTTTCACTTGGCCGGGATAGCGCATTTCGGATTCGACGCGGTTGGCGATGTCGCGTGCAAGCACCGCCGCTTGGTCCTCGGTGATTTGTTCGGCTTCGACAATCACGCGCAACTCGCGCCCGGCGCTGAGAGCATAGCAGGTGTCGACGCCCTCGAACGAGCTGCCGATGGTCTCCATCTCCTCCAGTCGCTTGAGATAGAGTTCGGTGGTTTCGCTGCGTGCGCCGGGTCGACTGGCGCTGAGCGCGTCGCACACGCTGCAGAGAATGGCCAGCGGCGAGGTGCGCTCCATCTCCTCGTGATGGGCGCCGACCCCGACGATGACATCGGCATCCTCGCCGTTGCGCTTCAGGATGTCCGCGCCGATGAGCGCGTGCGTTCCCTCCACCTCGTGGTCCACCGCCTTGCCGATGTCGTGGAGCAACCCGATCCGCTTGGCCTTCTGCTCGTCCAAGCCGAGCTGCGCGGCAATGCTGCCCATGAAGTAGGCGGTCTCAATGGAGTGCTGCAAAACATTCTGCGAATAGCTGTAGCGATAGCGCAGACGGCCCAGCAGCTTGACCAGATTCTGCTTGACGCCGGTGACGCCGACCCGCTCGACCGCTTCGCGCCCCGTCTTAAGGATTTCGTCATCGACCTCCTTGGTGGCTTTTTTGAGCACTTCCTCAATACGCGCGGGATGGATTCGCCCGTCGCCGACGAGTCGGTCCATGGCCAGCTTGGCGATGTGACGCCGCACCGGATCGAAACAGGAGATGACAACGGCTTCGGGCGTGTCGTCGATCAGAACGCTGACGCCGGCGGCGGCCTCGATGGCCCGGATGTTGCGTCCGTCGCGCCCGATGATCCGCCCCTTCATTTCGTCGTTCGGCAAGGGAATGGTGCTGGTGGTTCGCTCGTAGGCGCAGTCGTTGGCGTATCGTTCCATGGCGTTGACCATGATAGACCGGGCTTCATTTTCGAGACGCTCCTGGCTTTCCTCCTGCACGCGCCGGATCATGGTTCCCTTTTCTACCTCGAGCTGGTCGGCGAGACGGTCAAACAGGTGTTTTTTGGCCGTTTCCCGGTCGAGCCCGGCGATGCGTTCCAATTCCTTGACTTCGCTATTGATCAACTCGTCGAGACGTTCGCGTCGAGTTTGCAATTCGGCTTCGGACTTGCGCAAGCGCTCTTCGCGTTTTTCGCAGTCTTCGGCGCGTTTTTCGAGCAGATCGGCCTTCCGCTCGATATTGGTGTCGCGCGCCTCGATCCGTTCCTCGTGCTTCTGCAGTTCCGCGCGGCGTTCCTGGGTGCTTTTTTCAAATTCCTCGCGTGCTTTGAGCACCTCCTCCTTGGCTCGAACTTCGGCATCCTTGATGATGCTGTCGGCCTCCTTTTTGGCGGATTTGCGCAGTTCCTCGGCACTGCCCATGGCCGAGCGTGTCATGACAGCTTTCATCCAGTAGCCCACGGCGCCTGCCCCCAGGGCTACGGCAAACGTGTATATCGCGTTCATGATGGGGTGGCTCATCGTATTGTCCTTTCCTTTGTTCGTTTGTGCAGGGGACAGCGTTTATGCAAGCCAAGTTGAATTTCGGCCGCGTCCCCATTGTCGTTGATTGTGTGTTCCAGAAGGCGTTTTCCGTGACCACGGCATCCATAGCGATGTCGTGGGATTCGCACGGCACGGAGTCCACCATGTTCTCCGCAAAAGCAACGCCGATTTTTCTCGGTCCCGCCTTTAAAAGCAGACGGTCGTACCACCCGCCCCCTCGTCCCAATCTCCTCCCGCGCTCGTCGAACCCCATGCCGGGCACGCACCACACCGTATCGTCGCGTTCCACCCCCTCTTCAACCGGCGCAATGCCCGGATGGGGCTCGCTCAGCTCATAGTGCCCCCGCACCAAATCAGTTCCCAGATCGGTGACGGGGACCATTACATACGAATTTTGGGCGGAATCGTAACGGGGCAGAAGCACACGGCGCCCTCGGCCTAGAAACCATTCGAGCACGGCAGTCAGGTCCGGCTCGTCGGCAAACCCGGACACGTAGGCACAAAGAGTCCCCGCTTTTTGCACCCAGGCGAGATCAAGCAGTCGTCGGCAAACATGCCAACTGCGCGCGTCCGCCTCGCCGGCATCGCTTGCAGCTGTCCGCCTCCTGCGCTTCAACACGCGGCGGAGATGCTGCTTGGTAGATTGAACGGCAGATTGCTTCAACGGTCTTCCACTATGCTTGGCGCGGCCCGCAGTCGAGCCGACCATGACTATAACAACTCCATACCGATTGCTTAATCCACAAAAAAATCGGCGCCTTCGGCACCATCGTATGTAACGAATATCCGCGGAATTTTCACGGATCCGGGCTTGAGTAAATATACACTTTCGCGAGCGAAAAGTTCCCGGTTCGCGGCTGATTTATTCAACCGCGTCGGCATCAGCCTCCATCAACCAGCGGAGCAGAGACGCGGCTTCGCCCGGATCATCCTGGTCCAAAATGCCGGCAATAACGCACACGCCGGCAACGCCGGTTCCGGCCAGCCGCGTCACATTGGTTTCGTTGATGCCGCCGATAGCCACGCACGGCAGGTGGGAAGCCGCCGCAATTTCGCGAACTCCATCCGGCCCCAGCACGGGCCCGGCCTGCTCCTTGGTCTCCGTGGCGAACACCGGCCCCACACCCACATAATCGGCCCCGGCCATCTCCGCCTCTCTTACGTCCTTCACGGTTTTGGCCGTGCTGCCCACAATCGCTTTAGGCGCCAACATCCGCACGCTTTCCAGAGGCAGATCGTCTCGTCCGACGTGAACACCCTCGGCGCCCAGCGACAGCATGATGTCCACACGGTCGTTGATAATCAGGGGAACACCATAGGACCGCGTCACATCCAAAAGTTGGCCGCCCAGATCGTGCAGTTCCCGCGACGTCGCCTGCTTGTCGCGAAGCTGAACCGCAGTTACTCCACGCTCAATACACGCGGCAATCAGCGGAATACTCTCGCGCCCGGCCAAGTACTTCGAATCCGTTGCCAGATACAATCGAAAATCCGCTTTCATGAACGCTCCCCGAAAACAAAGATGGTGGAGGCGGGGGGAGTCGAACCCCCGTCCTAAACAGACACCGCGTCGGTTTCTACATGCTTAGCACGCTGATAAGTCTCGCTCCGGCGTTTGGCAGCGTGCAACCGCGCCGACGCCAGCTCTCGGAAATGTCTTGTCGCCGCCCCCCCGAGAGCACGGGTTTGGCAACCAGCCTGATGTCGTCGTTCTTGGCCCTCTATCAGGCGTCAAGGCAAGAACGGACCGCCTTATTTAGGCAGCCAGTGCGTACTGTTGGTTCGCAGTTATGTTTTGATCGATGTTTTAGGAGGCCAACGATCATCCTCCGCATGCTGCCGACACATTACCTGCTCAGTCGATTCCGTGTCGCCCCCGTAAACGGTTTAAGCCCATCCACAGGGCAATGCTCGCTCGCACAATGTGCGATACTCATACTATGAGACCTCGTCGTCCGCTTGCAAGTTCCCTTTGCCGCGCAAAATTATTCCAAAATCCGTGTTCGCCCGCGTGCACCCCGCGGGTCCTGTCACTCCACTGCATCACAACTGAGTCAATCTCATCAACTATAGGCGCATCGAGGCATGAACCTCCCCGTCACCGATTACGTACTGATTTTCACCATCCTCACGTTCACCATTATGGTGGCGCCGCTTCTCGCCCGGAAAACCCGGATTCCGGATTTGGTGATCTTGTTGGCGGCAGGGGCTGTACTGGGCCCCCACGGTCTCGGCATCCTCGAGCGGATTAGCGCGATCACGCTGTTTGGCGAAATCGGCCTGCTCTACATCATGTTTCTGGCAGGCTTGGAGATTGATCTGTATCAGTTTTCCCGAACCCGAAAACGCTGCGTGGGATTTGGCCTGCTGACCTTTGTGATTCCTCAAGTTGGCGGTGCGGTGGTTGTTCACTATGCGCTGGGGCTTGCCTGGGCGCCTGCATTGCTGATGGCCAGCATGTTTGCCTCGCACACACTCCTGGCCTATCCCGTCGCCAACCGATTGGGGATTCACAAAAGCGAGCCGGTGACCATCAGCGTGGGGGCGACCATCATTACCGACACCCTGGCGCTACTTGTGCTTGCCGTAGTGGTCGACTCCGCACAGGACATCGCCTTGAATCTGCAGTTCTGGGCAGGGATCGTAGGCGGTTTGGTGCTCCTGGTCGCGCTGATCAGCCAACTGATCCCCCGGATGGCCCGATGGTTTTTCCAAAACGTGACCGAATCCGGTCCCACTCAATTCCTGTTTGTCCTCACCGTCGTGTGCGCCTGCGCTTATTTTTCGCAATTCGCACGCATGAAGCCGCTCATCGGCGCTTTCCTTGCAGGGGCGGCGTTCAACCGACTGATTCCCGAGCAGAGCCCATTGATGAATCGACTGGTTTTCGTGGGCAACACCCTGTTTATTCCGTTCTTCCTGATCTCGGTGGGGATGTTGGTTAAACCCGAGATTCTGTTCAGCGAGCTGCGCACCTGGCAGATTATCGCCACCATGGTGGGGTTGGTGGTGACCACCAAGCTCATTGCTGCTTGGTTCGGAGGCAAATGGCTGGGATATACGGTTCCGGAACGTTGCGTGGTTTTCGGGCTCACGGTAGTTCAGGCGGCCGCGACCCTGGCCGCCGCACTGGTCGGCTTCGAGGCCGGTCTGCTTTCCGAGGCGGCGCTGAACGGCGCCATTGCCATGATCATGGTCACTGTGCCCCTCGGCACTTGGATCGTCGACAGATACGGCCGAAAAATGGCGATGGCCAGCCGTCCCGCACCCCAAAGGGAGCAACCCACCGAACAGCGCCTGGTGCTGGCGGTCGTCAATCCAACCTCAGCGGCGCGTATCACAGATCTGGCCTTTTTGGTTCGCGATCCCGCACTGCCGGGGGGCATTTATCCGCTGACCATCGTGCGCGAACAGACCGATACTGAAGAGGCCGTGGCCGAAGGCGAGAAGCTCCTCGCTCTGTGTATGGCGCGAGCATCCTCCGCCGAGATCCAAGTGGACCCCAACGTGCGCGTCGATCTCAACCCCGCCGACGGCATTGTGCGCGCCGCCCGCGAACTGCGCGCAAGCACCGTTTTCGCGGGCTGGCCGGACGGCGGTCCGCGGACGCGGGTGTTCAGCAGCTCGGTCAACGCCAATCTGGCCGAAAACTGTCCAAGCAGACTGATGCTTTGCCGCATTCTCTTTCCGCCCAACACCACCCGCGTGCTTCGTCTCCCCTTCCCCCCCCTTGCCGAGCGCCGCGAGGACTTGAGTGTCCTCATCCGCGAAACCAAGCTGCTCGCCAAGCAAATCGGCGCCGACCTGTTTGTCTATCTCGCGGGACAAGCAGCGACCGAACTGCGAAGACGCCTGGAAAAAACCTCGCCCGACTGCAAAACCCAGTTCATCGAAGAGGACACGTGGACCGAAGCCCGCAAGCGACTCTTCGACGACACCGGCGAGGAAGACCTTATTGTCCTGCCGCAGATCCGCCGCAATGCGTTGCTTTGGACACCTACGCTCGACCGTCTGCCCGACTTAATGGCCGAACGCTTCCCCAAAACCAATCTTTTGGTGGTGTTTCCCGCCAAACGCGGCTTGCGCAGCGAGGAATCCGCCCCCGTCGCCATCCCCGCCAGTGAAACATTCCCCGCCGTCCACGGTGTCGACTTTACACCCGACATGACCGACACCGACCGGCTGCGGCACTTGGTCGATCAAGGGTTGGCCGACTATCCCGGGGTTGCGGAGGAAGCGTATCCCCTGCTCAAGGATTCCGCCGAAATGACCCCGGTGGAACTCGCTCCGGAAGTTGTCCTCATCCATGGACACTGCGGGCGGTTGGATCAACCCGTGCTGGTGGTGGGCAACGGCCCCCCCAGCGACGCCCCCTTCCTCAACATGCAAACCACCCCAAAGGTGATCGTCGCATTGCTCAGCCCCAAAAACGACACCCCCGAGATCCACCTGCGCGCACTTGCCGCCGTGGCCAGACGCTTCCGCAATCCCGACATCCACTCCGCCGTCCAAAACGTCCAAAGCGCCGCGGAAATCTGCACGCTTCTCGCCCGCACCGATCCCAGCTCATGACCGAAAAGTCGAATTGCTAAAACGGGCCCCATGGAGGGGGAGACTCCCGTCGAACCCCGCCGGTTATCGCATGGCGAGGCCCGTTGCCCGCACCGACCAGAGGCGGGACATAACGGCACAGTGTGACAGAGGGGGCGCGACAAAAATGGCTAACCCATGCCAAGCGGCGCCGCGGCTTCGGCGTCACCGAGCCTGCAACAGGATTGGCACGCGACTTGCTACAATCCAACAAATCGCGAAGACAAACAGACATTTCGAGCAGCGATTCGCTGCTGAACAGCAACGACACAAGGAGCGTAGTGATGGGTAAAATTTTAGGAATAGACTTAGGCACGACCAATTCGTGCATGGCCGCCATGGAAGGCGGCGAATCCACCGTAATCCCCAACGCCGAGGGCAACCGCACCACTCCATCGGTCGTGGCCTTCACAAAGGACGGCGAACGCCTGGTGGGAACCACCGCCAAACGGCAGGCCGTGACAAACCCGAAAAACACCGTCTTCTCGATCAAACGATTCATGGGGCGGCAATTTGACGAGGTCGAACACGAAATTCACTTGGTCCCATTCGAGGTTGTCAAGGCGTCCAACGGCGACGCGCACGTCAAAATTGGCGACAAGACGTATTCCCCGCCCGAAATTTCCGCGATGATTCTACAGAAGCTGAAGGCGGATGCCGAAGCCTACTTTGGCGAAACCATCTCCGAGGCGGTCATTACCGTACCGGCCTACTTCAACGACAGCCAACGCCAGGCCACCAAAGATGCCGGACGCATCGCGGGGCTGGACGTCAAGCGGATCATCAATGAACCCACCGCCGCCAGTCTCGCCTACGGGCTGGACAAGAAAAAGGACGAGAAGATCGCCGTCTATGACTTGGGCGGAGGAACGTTCGACATCTCGATCCTGGAACTCGGCGACGGCGTCTTCGAGGTTAAAGCCACCAACGGAGACACTCACTTGGGCGGAGACGACTTGGACCAGCTCATCATCGACTGGCTGGCCGAGGAATTCAAAAAAGAAAACGGCATCGATCTTCAGAAGGACCAGATGGCCCTGCAGCGGCTCAAGGAGGCGGCGGAAAAGGCCAAATGCGAGCTGTCCTCAAGTCAAACCACCGAAGTCAACCTGCCGTTTATTACCGCGGACGCGTCGGGGCCGAAACACATGGCCTACACGTTGACCCGCGCCAAGCTTGAATCCATTACCCACGACCTGCTGAGCCGAAGCTTCGAGCCGTGCAAGGCATGCCTGAAAGATGCCGGGATCGGCGCCGAAGATGTCGACGAGGTGATCCTCGTCGGCGGGCAAACGCGCATGCCGCGCGTTCAGGAAATGGTCAAGGAAGTGTTCCGCACTGACCCTCACAAGGGCGTCAATCCGGACGAAGTCGTGGCGATCGGCGCCGCAATTCAGGGCGGAGTCCTTCAGGGCGACGTCGAAGACGTACTTTTGCTGGACGTCACGCCGCTTTCGTTGGGCATTGAGACGCTCGGCGGGGTGTTCACCAAGCTGATCGAGCGCAACACCACGATCCCGACACGCAAGAGCGAAACCTTCAGCACGGCCAGCGACAATCAGCCGTCCGTGGAAATCCATGTCCTCCAGGGCGAGCGCGAGATGGCCAAAGACAACAAGTCCATCGGCCGCTTTCACCTCGAGGGCATCCCGCCGGCCCCGCGCGGCGTGCCGCAAATCGAAGTCACCTTCGACATCGACGCCAACGGTATTCTCCACGTGTCCGCCAAGGACTTGGGCACCGGCAAGGAACAGAAGATCACCATCACCGCCAGTTCCGGACTGGACGAGGATGAGATCAAAAACATGGTCCACGACGCCGAAGCCCACGCCGAGGAAGACAAGAAACGACGCGAGAGCGTCGAGACGCGCAACCGCGCCGACTCGTTCGTGTATCAGACCGAAAAGCAGATCGAAGAAAACGGCGACAAACTTCCCGACGAGGTCAAAAAACCCGTCCAGGACGGGATCGAAAAGCTGAAAAAGGCCATCGAAAACGACGATGTCGAAACAATGAAATCGGTTATGAACGACCTCGAAACCAAGATGCACTCGTTCACCGAGGAACTCTACAAGCAGGCCCAGCAGGAACAGGCGAGTCAGGCCGAGGCCGGCGGCGGCGCCGAACAAGGCGGACAGCAGCAGGGATCATCGGAAGACGACGAGGGCAGCGAGGACGACACAGTCATCGACGCCGACTACCACATGGTCGACGACGAAGATAAGAAGAGCGAATAACAACGGTCGGGACGGCGGCGCCGAGCGCGCGCTCGGCGCCGAACCCGCACGAGAAGGAGCGCTCCGGCGTTGGCCCAAAACCGCGCCAAAGAGGATCATCAGGCGGAATTTCTTGAATTCGAAGGCTGCATCAAAACGCCTTCGAGAGTGAAAACCGCGCAACACGCAAACAGAAAAAGGAGACAGAAGCAATGGCAGACAAACCCAACATCCGTCCACTTGGAGATCGCATCCTGGTCGAGGCGATCGAAGAGGAGGAAGTCGTCAAAGGCGGCATCGTCATTCCTGACACCGCGAAAGAAAAGCCGCAGGAAGCGACAGTCGTTGCCCTCGGAACCGGCGGCAAGGACGACAATGGCAACCCCATTGAGTTCGAAGTCAAGGAAGGCGACAAGGTTCTGACCACCAAGTACGGCGGAACCGAAGTCAAGATCGACGACAAAGAGTACAAAATCTTCAGCAGCAAAGACATCCTCGCGATCGTCGGCTAACAGGCCGCAAATCAGCGAACCCCCTCAACCCAACAAATAAGGAACATATACTATGGCAGCCAAACAACTCTTGTTTGACGAACAATCCCGGCAGGCTCTCCTGCGGGGAGTGGAACAGCTCAGCCGAGCGGTCAAGGTCACACTCGGCCCCAAGGGACGCAACGTCGTGCTCGACAAAAAATTCGGCTCCCCGACCGTGACCAAGGACGGCGTCACCGTCGCCAAGGAAATCGAACTGGAGAATGCCTTCGAGAACATGGGCGCCCAGATGGTCCGCGAAGTCGCGAGCAAAACCTCCGACATCGCCGGTGACGGCACCACGACCGCCACTGTACTCGCGGAAAGCATCTTCCGCGCCGGTCTGAAGAATGTCACCGCCGGGGCTAATCCCATGAGCCTGAAGCGCGGCATCGACAAGGCCGTCGCCTCCATCGTCACTGAACTCAGCGCGATCAGCACCCCCGTCGAAGACCGCAGCCAGATCGCCCAAGTCGCAGGCATCTCCGCCAACGGCGACAAAGAAATTGGCGACATCATCGCCGACGCCATGGACAAGGTCGGCAAAGACGGAACCATCACCGTCGAAGAAGCCAAGACCATTGAGACCAGTCTCGACGTCGTCGAGGGAATGCAGTTCGACAAGGGCTACATCTCCCCATACTTCACCACCGACAACGAAAACATGGAAGCTGTCCTCGAAGACTGCTACATCCTAATCCATGAGAAGAAGATCAGCAGCCTGCAGGATCTGCTGCCCCTGCTGCAGAACGTGTCCAAACAGGGCAAACCCCTGATGATCATCGCCGAGGATGTCGAAGGCGAAGCCCTGGCCACCCTCGTGGTCAACAAGCTGCGCGGCACCCTCAACATCGCCGCTGTCAAAGCTCCCGGCTTCGGTGACCGTCGCAAGGCCATGCTCGAGGACATCGCCGTGCTCACCGGCGGACGCTGCATCACCGAGGACATCGGCCTCAAGCTCGAACATGTCACCCTTGACATGCTCGGCCAAGCCAAACGCGTGACCATCGACAAGGAAAATACCACCATTGTCGAAGGCGCGGGCGCCTCGAAGGA
This sequence comes from Verrucomicrobiota bacterium, assembly GCA_048616755.1. GTDB lineage: Bacteria > Verrucomicrobiota > Lentisphaeria > Oligosphaerales > CAZSBQ01 > CAZSBQ01. The sequence goes on along the minus strand of JBMCIU010000002.1, from coordinate 980 downwards.
CATTGCCGGACGGGTCAGCCAGATCAAGCGTCAGATCGAGGAAACCACCTCGGACTACGACCGCGAGAAGCTCCAGGAACGCTTGGCCAAGCTGGCAGGCGGCGTAGCCGTGATCAACGTTGGCGCGGCCACCGAGACCGAGATGAAGGAGAAGAAGGCGCGCGTCGAGGACGCCCTCCACGCCACCCGCGCGGCGGTTGAGGAAGGCATCGTCCCCGGCGGCGGCGTATCCGTCATCCGCGCGGCGGACAAGGCCCTGAAGAGCATTTCGCTCTCCGGCGACGAGGCTATCGGCGTAGACATCGTCAGCCGCGCCGTTGAAGAGCCCCTTCGTCAGCTGGCCGCTAACGCCGGCCTGGAAGGCTCGATCATCGTCCAGGAAGTCAAGAGCCAGAAGGGCAACAAGGGCTTTGACGTTGCCGAAGGCAAATACGTGGACATGCTCGAAGCCGGCATCATCGACCCGACCAAGGTCGAACGCACGGCACTGCAGAACGCCTCGTCTGTTGCCGGTCTGTTGCTGACCACCGAATGCAGCGTTGCCGAACTTCCCGAAAAGGAAGATGAAGGCGCCGGCGCCGGCGGCGGCATGGGCGGCATGGGCGGTATGGGCGGTATGGGCGGCATGATGTAAGCCCATCCCCAAACAGCCGACCTACGGCAAACCAAAAACAACAGCCGCGGACGAGGAACCACACTTGTCCGCGGCCTTTTTTTAATGAAATCAGCCTCTTCCATGGGGTAATCCCCCAATACCAGCGGCGAGCAAGTCGGGTCCTTTATTTTTTATAGGATCATAATTCCACGACGGCTTGCCCCCCCCTCTCTCTCCTCCCCGCCGCGCGCGGCGGGGAGGAAAAGGGGGGGAAAGCGGCGGGAATCGAACTATGATCATGCGCTCCAACGGGGCACCGCCGAAGGCAGACCCGAAGGGCCCCCCGTTGGGGGCGGGCATACAAAAGACCCCACGGGGCTGCGTC
>JBMCIU010000001.1:0-23136 GCA_048616755.1 Verrucomicrobiota bacterium | reverse complement strand
AACGCGTTTTCATCGACCTCCAAGTCATCCAAATCCACAGGCTTGCGCTTGAGCAAATCGAGCAGGAAGGTCGGCGTGCCGGTTTCGAACCAGTAGTTTTTGAATTTTTCGTTGATCAAGCATTTCATCAGCGAAACCGGATTGTAGACTGTCGGCGCGTCTTCCTCGAAGCGATATCCGTTGTACCAGACTCGCAACTCGTCAAGCGTTTCCGCTACGCTCTTGTCCAGCGTGTGCGCCAGGCGTTCGATGTAGTCCGGGAAATTTGCTTCCACTTCTTCCTGGGTGTAACCAAGCAGGGTCGCCGCCTGCCCGGTCATGGTCAGATCGGTCAGATTGTTCAGATCCGAAAAAATTGAGACCTGCGAAAATTTACTGACTCCGGTAACCAGCACGAATCGCTGCTGCTCCTCCGTGGTTTTCACCACGGCGTAGAATTGCTTGAGCACGGTTTGAATCTTGCGCACCGAATCCCGACCGAGATGGCCGAGTAGCGGCTTGTCGTATTCGTCAATCAGGATCACGACTTTGCCGTCGCGGTCGCTTAAAGACGTAATCAGTTCGCGGAAGCGCGAGGCAACGGCTGAATTGCCGAGTTTTATTCCGTGGGCCGCCGCTTGTTCGTCAACAAGTTCCCAGATGGCCTTTGCGGTTCCCGCCGCGGAATCGGCGGCGCAGGTCCCCATGTCCAAATGAATCACCGGGTAGGTCTGCCAGTCGTAGTCCCTGTCGTCAATCGCCAGGCCGCCGAACAGATCGCGACGTCCCTGGAAAATCGCTTTGAGCGTGCTGATCAGCAGCGACTTGCCAAACCGCCGCGGCCGCGACAGGAAATGCTGGGCGAACGCCGGTTCGATCAATTTGTAGATATCCGCAGTCTTGTCGAGGTACAAAAATCCGCCGCTGCGGAGTTTCTCGAACGTATAAACGCTGGTCGTAAGTGGTTTCATACTGATAGTATATCGGGTGAAATGCGACCGTGCAACGGCGAAGGAAATCTGGTTGTTTGCAGTGGCGAATCTTGAATCTTGGGAACCGTCTAGGTGGAGGGTCCCGGCTATAAGCAAGGGTTGAACCGTTGGTCCGACCATATCCGTCTCAAATCCGAGCGCGTTCTCCGACTCTCTTACCATACTCCGCCGCGATGCGCTTGCAATGTTGCGTCCGCGCATTTTGGAGATAGGTTGCTGCGCATTCGCCTGAATTTGCACAAAATTGCCGCGAGGTTGCTCATGATTGAAATCCTATTGCCTTTTCTTCTGTTTCCCGCGGTTGGCGCACTCATCGGCGCGCTAACCAATCAGCTGGCCATCCGCATGCTGTTTCGCCCCTACGAACCAATCTACCTGGGAGGCCGAAAATTGCCGCTGACTCCCGGCGTAATTCCCGCCCAGCGCGAAACTATCGCGACCAATATCGCCTCCACCTTTGAAGCCAACCTGCTCTCCGGACAGGATCTGCACGCCATGCTCACCGGCCCGAAGGCACGCCAGGCCATTGAAAAGAAAATCGACGAAATACTCGCCGACCTCGGCCCCTTCGCGAACTTCGCAAAAGGCTTTAAACCCACCATTCTCAACAAAATCATCTCCAGCATCGAGGAACTGGCCACCAACGCGATCCAGCAAGGTGGAGACCTCAATCTGCGCCAAAAAATCGAGGAGCGAATCAACGCCATGGACATCCGCGCCCTGGAAGAGCTGATCCTCGGATTTTCACGCCGGCAATTCCGCTACATCACCTGGTTTGGCGGACTGATTGGCGCCGTCATCGGCTTGGTTCAGGCCGCCATGACCCTCCTGCTGTAGAACTGTGTCCGCAGAATTTCGGTGCGTTCCAACCAATCTGAATTTGGCATCCAAATAGAGATCAAGATCTCTGAAGTTGCTTTTGCGTGTGCCCGAACCGTTGCACCTTGGGATTTCTGCATTAAGATGTAGCGAACGAATTTTCCGGAGCATTTTCAGGGAAACGCAAGGAGTTGTTGATGACGAAAACTCGCGGACAAATTGAATCCGAAATCACTGAAGCCATGGTCCGTTTTGAGCGGGAATATATGGGGAGAGGTCCGGAAGACGCCCGGACGTTCATCATTGATGACATGGTGCTGGTACGGTTGAAAGGTGTCTTGACTCCGGCGGAGAATAATCTGGCGGCAGCGCGGCCCGAAGAGCGCGGTCGGATGCTGGTTAAGCAGTCTCGCATCGAACTTTTGGAGAAAGGTCGAGAGTTGCTGGAAGCGATTGTAAACGATGTCCTCGGCCGGGAAGTGCGCAGCCTGCATACGGATATCAGTACGAGAACGGGGGAGCGTATTATTATTTTTACCCTGAATGCACCTCCGCAAATGCGTGACGTCAGCCGCCGTTAGCCCGCCTCGACTTCTTGAATCATGGCTTCGACCTTTTCTGCAAGCTCGTCCTTGTAGGCGATTATTCTGTCGCGCAACGCGTCGTCGTGCACTGCGAGAATTTGCGCCGCCAGGATGCCCGCGTTTTGCGCTCCGTTTACCGCAACGGTTGCCACGGGAACGCCTTTGGGCATTTGTACAATTGACAAAAGCGAGTCCCATCCGTCCAGTGAGTTTGATGATTTTACCGGCACCCCAATGACGGGAAGGGGGGTGAGCGAGGCGACCATGCCCGGCAGATGGGCCGCTCCGCCGGCGCCGGCAATGATAACTCGAATGCCTCGTTGGTGGGCGTTTTGAGCGTAGTCCATCATGCGTTTTGGTGTCCGATGAGCTGAGACCACCGTGACTTCATGGTCAATGCCGAATTCTTCAAGTAGGCCTATAGCGCCTTGCATGACATTCAGGTCTGATTTGCTTCCCATAATGATTGCTGCTTTTAGTTCAGGCATGATACCACTTTTACCTCATTTTTAATCGTTTTTGCCAGTTCCACGGATTCCTCCATGCGGGGCCTGACTATCGTGACATGCCCCATTTTTCTAAACGGCTGCACCATTTTCTTGCCGTAGAGATGAAGGTGGACACCGGGAATTTTCAGGAATCGTTCGAGTCCTTGATAAGCGACCGGTCCGGACGCGTCTTCTTCGCCGATGATGTTGACCATGACGGAAGGATGAATCATCTCGGTGGAGCCGAGAGATAGGTTGAAAATGGCGCGAAGATGCTGTTCGTACTGTGACGTGTGATTGGTTTCAATTGTGTGATGACCGCTGTTGTGAGGGCGTGGTGCGATTTCATTAATCAGCACCTCGCCATCTGTTGTGACAAACATTTCCACTGCCATTAAGCCGACTAGGTTCAGGGTTTTCGCCAGAGCTAAAGCGATCTCTGTTGCTCGTCTCTGTTGTTGCGAAGGAATCCGCGCGGGCGAGCACAGGTAGTTGAGCAAATTTATTTTTGGGTGAACCATCATTTCCACCGAGGGATACGCGGTGATTTCTCCCGATGGATTTCGGGCGACCAAGACGCTGATTTCGGTTTGAATCTCCACTTTTTTTTCAAGTACACTAGGAGTGTCCAGGGCGTGTTGCAGATCGGCCGGGGTGTGCATGACCATGACGCCTTTGCCGTCGTAACCGGCCAAACGACTCTTTTGCACAAACGGCAACAGATCAGCGTGATTCAAAACTTGTTCCCGGTTTTCTACCAGCACAAAATCCGGAGAAGGAAGAGCGTTGTGGGAATAGAAGTCTTTCTGCAGCCCTTTGTCCTGAACCATTTCGATCAGTTCCGGGGCTGGACAGACTCTGACGCCGTGATCGCGGAGGTGTTTAAGGGCGTCTTTGTTAACGCTCTCAATTTCAAGCGTCACCGCATCGAGGCCTTTTCCAAACGCAATCACATCGTCAAAGGCAGCGGCGTCACCGACGGTGAAATGACGACAGTACGCATGTGCCGGGGCTAAGGGATCGTTGTCCAAAATGTGAGGAATGATGCCCAGTTTCATGCAGGCCGGCAGAAGCATCCTCCCCAGTTGACCGCCTTTGATGATTCCTAGTTGAACTTCTTGATCAAAGAGATGTTTCATTACGCTCCCTTGAATCCGTTACAGAATGTGGATAGGCGTACGGATTGTCATGCGGTTCTTAATGGGGCGAGGTTGGTGCGACGGAAACCGACCCGGTGCGAACGGGATGTTCTGGGGTTTGCGTAGCACCAGCGTTAAAGGCCCCGGCCTACACGCTTCTGCCAAGCGTCGCGCCACCATGTCCGGAAGCTCGGCTGTGCAAATCATGACGTGATCGAGGGTGGCCATGTGGACGATTAATGGGGCAATCGTAGGACGATTTTTAACATCGAACACTCGGGTTGCAGCCCTTGCATCAAAGTCATTGGCGCCCAATCCGCAAACGGTTTCCGCGGGGAAGGCGACGATTCCGCCGTCGACAAGTGTCCGTGCTGCCGAGGCAATCGCCGTCTTCCCGCAACGGCAGGCCGATTCGAATACGTCTTCTGTATTCTTCTGCGTCATCAATCATGGTTCTCCGCAAGCCAAACTACTTTGGCATCAGTGCTTCGAGATCCGAGATCGACGCGTCATCCAGCATCGCCCGAATGATTTCTTTCCCCAGCGGATCCAAGTCGGGACTTACGAACTTATTCAATTGTTCGCGGAAGAATTGTTTCAGTTCGGCCGCTCCGGCGTCGAACCCCTCTGTTTTCACTTCGGGTTGGGTGTCTACCTGCAGAAAACCCCGCGGGATTTTTTCGCCCTCGATGCGCATGCTGTTCAGTGCGTACCCAAGCAATGGGCAACGTGACGGCGAGATTTGGTCTTCGCGGAAACGAGCATGCCCCCGACGAGCGAGGTAATCCCGGACCAGCCATTGCGGCATGAACCCCGTTTCCCAAGCTCCGATGTGCTGGTTTGGAATCAGTACGTAGAGCGTATTCGGCGCAGCCTGAAGCTGGCGCAGCAGCAGATTGGCCTGCGCGACCTTCGTGCCGGTAGCGAACGGCCAGTAGCTGCCGACACCTTCACTTGTCATGCCCTGGGTTTCAACAATGCTTGGATTGGCGTGACCGCGAGGCGCCACAAGACGCCAGAGCCAAGCCAGTGCGGGGGGAAGAATGTGCATCATTCCGATGATTCCGTAGGACGGATTGGCTTGGGTGCAGGGAGGAGTGCGCACCCCGAACGAGCGGACGTCAATGGGCACGGGGTTGCGAATGGCATTGGGGACGTTTCGGCGGGGAACAATGACACGCGGATTCGGACAGGGTTTTCCCGGGGCGTCCTTGATGTGTTCCCAGATCAGAGCGGTTCCACCGCGGAACGCGTCGACATTCAGAAACAGTTGTGAATGTTTCGGGTGAATGGTGCGATATTCCAAGTCCGGATCGGTTCCGTATTCTTTGATATGATCGACGCGGATAAACCAGCCTTCTTCCGCGTCTGTGATGGTGAGTTCGCCTTCGTGCAATTGGATGTCCGGATGGCACAGCGCCATATCGTCGCACACCGGTCGCAGTTCGCAGGTGCGGGGCAGTTCGAGAAATCGCTGCTCGTTTGTGAGGGTGTTGGTGCCGAATAGCAGACGTCCGTCCAGTTGCCGATGCGGTTGTTGCAGGGTTTCACTTTTCCCGCCACCGCTTGCGCCTTCGTGCATGAGGTTGAGGACATTGTCGTACGGGGTTGTCACTTGCACCGCAGAGCAGTGTGCCGTGATCCAGCCTTCCTGTTCGCCGAGTTCGATCAAGGCGCCGTAGACCCCCTTCTTCGCACTCGGGCCTGGGTAGAGATTGTAGGAAAAAATCTCGTGTTGTGTGTTGCGATTGTGAACTACAATCTGTTTCCCGCCGAAATGGGTGTGGCGGAACGGTGGCGCCACGTAGATGATGGTTGCCGGCTTAAATGTGCGCTCCATTTCTTCCGGATTGACAACGCCTTGGAGGAGGCCCAGGCCAAAGGCGAAGAACCCGGCATTGGCCGGGCAGATCGCCAAGGCGTCCGCCCCCAGCCCGGGTTGTCCCATCTCAAATGCGAAGACCGCAAGTTCCTGGTCTTGTAACCATTCGAGTGTGCTTTGGCGCACTTCAGCGAACTCGTACCCCAACCGGTCCTTGAATCGGGCTTTGTCCGAAGGGCGGTCGTCGGCCACCAACATGCATTCCGGATCGCGTCTGCGCATGTACGGATCGAGGTAATTGCCGCTGATTCCATTGCGGACACGGACGACTTCGACTTCATCAACGACCTTGCCGTCCGGAAGCTCATAGGAGACCACCGTCTGGTCTTCCCCGTCTACTCCGCATGCAATGGCTTCAAGTTCTTCGATCGATTTGGCGAATGTAACAGAACGCGCGGTTTCGAATAGATTTCGGAGCTCGCCGGACAGTTCAATTGAATGGAATGCAGCTTCTCCCGCAGCATGTTGAGCAGTCAGCAATTCAGACATTTTTGTATTCTCCTTACGTTAATTGAATGTGCGTCCCGGCTATAAGCAAAAATGCCGGCGTATTCCCAAGGGAAAAAGCGCCGGCTTTTGACTCACGAACAACCGCCTCATAGAAGCTGTCGCGGAGCGTCAAACTTGTTCTTCAGGCAAACAAAAAAGGCCGACACAACAGATCTACAGAACTGTGTGTTGGCCTATGGTTGAGCCGGCATCTGAGAAGCAGATGTGCCACCTCTTAATCTGCCATGTTGTCATGATTGTCTCATGAGCTTCGAAATATAATTAATGCATTAGGATATGCAAACCGGGAAATTAATTTTTCAGGGGCAAACATTTGACTTCCGCTATTGCCAGACTGTGTTTTCAGTATATCCGCAGAATTTGGATGGATGTCTTGAGTACTGTGCCAGTCTCGGACGCAGTCAAGTTCAAACAGGCAGGGGTCCCCGTTGCCCCTGATGTCGATGCAAACTCAAGTCGACGGAATCCCGCCAAACTCCGAGTTCGCAGCTGTAGACCTTTCACGCCCTCACGCCCAGCTCCGCCGTTGTCAGGTTCGAACAAAAATGCCGGCTTTTTGAAGGCCGCGAACGGAGTTGAACAGCAGTACTTCGCCGCGCGCCAGCACTTCGTCCACAGTCAAAATGCGTTCGACAAGCGTGCCGTTTTCGAGCAGGTGACGACGCATGGTTCCCGGCAGCAGACCACATTCCACCGGCGGTGTGAACCACGTGCCGTCAATCTCCAGTGCGAGGTTCGCAATGGTCGATTCAGTGACCTCCCCGCGGTCGTTGAACAGGAGGACGTCCCCTGCCCCAGGACACTGCGCCACCGCCTGCCGGTACACGGCGCGATGGGTGGTTTTATGATACAGAAAGACATTGGCGGGATCAATGGGTGCACGGGCGACCGAGAGTTGCTGAAATCCGCCTCCGGACTCCGGCAGCGCGCGCGCTTCGATCCGGCACTCTCCCGAACGATTCATGGTCAGGCGAACGCGAGCGGGGCTGATGCCGAGCGTTTCCGCGAACCGATGCAACTGCTCGGCCACAACCGTCCGCTCAAAGTGAAACTCAAAGTATTGCGCCGAGTTCGCAAGCCGCTGAAGGTGCAGATCCTCCAAATCGTAGCCTGCTTCGACCGTCCAGCGCAACGTTTCGAGCAGCTCGAACGGCGGCGGACGGTGATGAAGCACACGGGTTTTGACGCGGCACTCCCGAGCTTCGGCGGCGGGCTTCGAATCCCAAACGATGCCGCCGCCGACGCCGTATTCGGCCGTGCCGGTGCGGCGTTGAAAAAGCGGTGTTCGAATGGCAACGCTAAATTGGGCTTGCCGGCGCGGGGCAATCCAGCCAATCGCTCCGGTGTAGATGCGCCGGGGCGTCGATTCCAACTCGTCGATGATCTGCATGGTTCGGCGTTTCGGCGCGCCGGTGATGGAAGCCGGCGGAAACAGGGCCCGAAAAATGTCGACCAGGGATGCATCCGTCTCGGCGGTCACCGTCGACGTCATCTGCCAGACGGTCGGATAGCGCTCCACGTCAAAGAGGCGCGGTACGACAACGGTGCCGGGGTGCGCGATGCGGCCAAGATCATTTCGGACCATGTCGACGATCATCAGATTTTCGGCGCGGTCCTTTTCGGAGGCGCGCAACTCGGCGGCCCGCGCTTCGTCCTGTTCAAACCACCGGCCTCGTCCGATGGTGCCCTTCATGGGGCGGGATTCGATGGCGTTGCCGTCCAACTTAAAAAACTGCTCGGGCGAAGCGCTGCACGCCACCCAGTCGCCGATATCAACAAACCCGCCGTAGGGGGGCGCGGGCTCGGCCGCCAGCGCGCAAAAAAACGGCCAGGGATTGCGCACGGACGTGGACGCGCGCAGCCGATGCGTCAGGTTGACTTGGTAGGTATCCCCTCGCCGAATGTATTCCAAGACGGTCTTTACGCGCTCCAGATAGGCTTCTTCGGTAAAGGGAAGCCGCCAAACCGGCATCTCGTCGAGGCTGTTATCCGGCTGTCCCGCGCCGGGTTGCCGATCCGGCAATTGATCTAGTTCGGCCGGCGGCGCCGGATACAGCGCGAACCAAAGCAGAGGAAAGTCCGGGTCCTCCTTGGCCGGTAACGCGGGATCGAAAGCAGGCGCCGCTTCATAGGCGACGAAGCCGGCGGCATGAAACCCCTCGGACTGGGTTGCCCGCTCGACCTCGGCCAGGCAAGGCAGCACTGCCTCCAGAGTCCGGCAGCAGACCACGCGATCCGGAGTGCCGAACAGGTTCCAGACGCGGGCTGCCTGGTTCCGCAAGCACACGAACGGCGCTGCAGGGGACCCGCGGGTTACAAAGTCTTCCTGCATTGCAGCACCTCCATCAGCCGCCGGGCGCACTCGCCGGGATCGCCTTCGATGCGCTCGTGGGTACGCGCGAACTCCGGCACCGCAATCCGTTCCACGCGGGTGGGCGATCCCTCCAATCCGACCTCGGACGCCGCCAAACCCAAGTCTTCCAACCCAAGCGTCTCCACCGTCAGTCGCAGCGCCCGGAGTCGTCCGGCGAGCGTCGGCAGGCGCGGCTCGTTCGCCTCCTTCAGGACCGTCAGCACCGCGGGCAGGCGAACCCGATACTCCGCGTGCCCGGTCTCGAGCATTCGACGCACGCGCATCCGTCCGTTTGGTTCCGCGTTCAGGCTCGTCACATAGGTCACCTGCGGCCAATCCAGGTGAGCGGCGATTCCCGGTCCAACCTGGGCCGTGTCGCCGTCTGTCGCCTGCTTGCCGCACAAAATCACATCAAAAGGACCGCTCCGGCGAAGCCCGGCGGCCAATGTCAGCGACGTGGACCAGGTATCCGCGCCGGCAAACGCGCGGTCGCTCAGCAGCACCGCCCGGTCCGCCCCCAGGGCCACGGCTGTGCGCAACACCTCGGCCGCCGCAGGCGGCCCCATCGTCACGGCCGTCACTCGACCGCCAAGTGCTTCGCGCAAACGAAAAGCGGCTTCGAGCGGAAACTCGTCCAGCGGGTTCAAGACCGCGTCGACACCCTCGCGAATCAGCGTGTTGGTTTCCGGATCGATGCGCAGCTCCGTCGCGTCCGGAACCTGTTTAATACAGACGGCTATGTTCATGGCACGCCCCCCTGCCCTACGGCGATTTTGGCCAGCATCGTGCCGGGCGAGAGGCGCCCCTCCGGATCGAAGACGGCTTTGACCTCCCGCATTTGGTTCAGGCCTTCCTCGCCGAGCATAAGCGTGAGAAACGGCACCTTAAGTTTGCCAATACCGTGCTCGGCAGCCACGGACCCGTTCATCTCGACCACCCGCCGGGCAAAATCGCGGTAGAGTCGTTTGCCCGCCTCGTATTCCTCCGGCGAACGCGGGATGATGTTGACGTGCACATGATTGTCGCCGATGTGCCCAAATATGACCGCATCCAAGCCGGAACGCGCCAGCCCCTCCCGGTAGAGGCGCATGATCTCGCCCAGGTGCTCGTCCGGCACGGCCATGTCGGTGCCGAGCTTGGTGACCGACGGGTGTCGCCTACGAATCTCCGCAATTCGATTATTGACGCATTCGGGCACGGCATGACGAAAGACGCGCAGTCGTTCCCGTTCCCGCTCGTCGACCGCCGTCCAGCAATCCTCGGGATCGGCGCCGCTCCGAGTTGCGAACTCCGCAATGGCCTCAAGCGCGCCTTCGAGAGCCGCCGCGGGCAAACCCAAGTCCACGTGCAGAACACAGTCGGCGGCGTCGGGCAGACACTCGGGGACTCCCGATCCCTCCTTGAGCGCGCGCCGGTGGTCCCTCAGCATGTTCAGCGCCGCGGCGTCCACATATTCGAGTGCTTCGATTCCAAGCGCTTCGCGTTGCTTGCGCAGAGAGCGCGTCAAGTCAATGGCCGCCGCTTCCGAGGGGCAGAAAAGAGTCGCGGCGCATCGGCACTCGGGCAACGGCGTCAGTTCCACCTCCGCCTCGGTGATCACCCCCAGCGTTCCTTCCGAACCGATCAATAAATCGACCAAATCCATGCCCGGACCGGACCAGTAGCCGGCCGCATTCTTGGTTGGCGGGCGAGGATACATCGGCACCCTTCCTTCGACCTCCGAACCGTCCGCTCGACGCAGCACAAAGCGGCCCTCCTCGTCCGCGCGGCATTCCCCGCGCGCCAGCTCGGCCACCGAACCGTCCGCCAACACCATCCGCAGCCACCGCACGTGCCGCCGGGTCGCCCCGTACCGAAACGTGTGGGCGCCGGATGCGTCGCACGCGATCGTCCCGCCGACCGACGCCCCCGTCTCGGTGGGATCGGGCGCATAGAAATGCGGCGGCGACGCGCGCAGTTCGGCAAGACACTGGCGGTCCGCCTCATCCCAGCGTGCGGAGTCCGCAAATGTGCAGGATCGAACCGAAGCCTGCAGCTCGCCAAGCAACACGCCGGCCTCGCAATGTACCCAAAACCGTCCCGCGGCGTCTCTGCGCAGACCGCAAATCCGATTCATTCGCTCCAAGCTCAGCACCGCCTCGCCGTCAGGGACCGCACCGGCGCTGATACCCGTGCGCGCACCCGACACAACCACCGACAGACCGCGCCGCGCCGTCTCGCGCATCACAGCCGCCACTTCTACCGTGCTTTTGGGCAGCGCCAAACCGCAGGACACTCCATGACGACGCGATTCGTCCGTCACATACTTCGCCGGCACCTCGCCCTCGTCGGCAAACAGCAAAGCGCCATCGACAGCGCCGGAAATTGGCTGACAAAAAAGAACGTTCATCAGGTGACTCTGCAGGCAAAAAAACGAAAAAACAACTGGACCAGTATACGGGGTCGACCATAATTCCCGCCTCCCCATTTGCAATTGCGCACGGACAAACGATGGTTTGCGAATTCCGCAATGCCCGTATCCTGAATTCGCAAGCAAGAGTGCCGAACATGCTAGACGTTTGGTTGAAGACCGGTTCGATATTTTTACTGATTTTCCTGGGCGCGCTTACCCGCCGACGCGGCCTGATGGATGCCCGGTTCACGCGCCAGCTGGCGGCCATGCTCACCAGCGTGTTCTACCCGGCGCTAATCTTTTCCTCCATCGTTCGCGAATTCACCTTGCCGGACCTTCTCGGTCATTGGGCGCTGCCGTCCGGATCAGCTTTGATCATGGTTCTTGGCGCCCTGATTGGCCTGACCGTCACGCGCCTGACGCGGTGGGCGGACGCACGTCAGCTGCGCACTTTCCAGTTCCAATGCACCATGAACAACTATTCGTTTCTGCCCATGCTTCTGGCGCTGCTGTTTTGGGACCAGCGCGGCTTGGCCCTGGTGGTCTACAGCACCCTGGGCGCGGAAGTGGTGATCTGGACCCTCGGCACCTACACGCTGTCCGGCGACTCGCTGGGTCTGCGCAGCCTCAAATACCTGCTGAACATGCCTCTACTGGCCTTGGCCGCCGCCGCGGGCACGCTGGCTTTGACGGCGGCATTCCAATCCCTGGATCCGGCATTGCCGACCGCCATCCCGGAGGCCGTGGGCGGCATGGTCCTGGAAACGCTGCGGATACTGGGTGCGGCGACCATTCCCGTTGCAACCCTGATTGCCGGCAGCCGCATGGCGGGGTTGCATCCGTCCCACTACGTCACCAAGCCGGCCCTGGGACTGGTGGTCATGCGCTTGGCCGTCATCCCCGCTGCGGCCGTCGGCATTCTGCACCTGCTGCCGTTTCCGGATCTAACTCGGCAGGTCCTGCTGATCGTCGCGATCATGCCGTGCGCCATCACCAGCGTCACACTCTGCGAAGTTTTTGACGGCGACAGCGACTTTGCCGCCGCCACCGTTCTAATTACGCACATTGCCGCCCTGGTCACCATCCCACTTTGGCTAAGCTTCCTGCTATGAGAGCAAAAACGCGCGGGCGGTCATGGAGTACCGGCGTTGTCCAGCATCTCCTGGAATTCGGGCAGCAGATTTTGTCGCCGTTTCTCCCACTGCTGGACGGCGTGTCTGTGAAAGGGATAGAGTTGTTCAAACTCGGCGCTTTGTCGCTCCACATCATGAAGATAGCGGACCAGTTCCTGGTATCGACGCAGAGCGGCCCAAGCGGTGTCTTCCGCCTGGCTCACGGCGCGAGCATACTGGCGCTTGCGTCCGCGCCGAAGCAGATCAAAGGTCTTTGCGTACTCCACCAAGGCCTCGCGCAAAAGCGGGGGCGCCATGCGGATCAGGCGATTAAAGTCCGCTTCCAGCTGAGCGGCAAGTGAATGCCGGGATTTTTGAGTTTCAAGAACATCGCCCAATTTACTGATGGGCACTTCACTTCGCTGAGCGATGCCGTCTTGTCCGGGCAATACCAGGGTGACGACTTCGGCTTCGGCTAAGGATTGAGCGAGCCAAGCGGGCGACGCGGGCTCGCGACCGCTGCGGATGAGTCTGATGGCCTGACGATGAATCCATTCCGACAAGGTCTCATGGTCTTTCATGGAGGTCGAGGCCACGTACCGAAGCGCATCCACGGAAGGTCGGCCATGGCCGAGCAGTTGCAGCAGAAGAGCAAAGGGAGGCCGTTCGCTGTCTTCCATCGACATAAGAATATCCAGCAGCAAACGGCAGTGAAGCGCATAGAGACGGTACAGCAATTCCTCGCGTGGAGGCACGAAGGACTGCAACAACACCTCGACCGGCGGCAACTCTCCGGCACGAATTCGGTCTTCTATGATTGCATAACGCGGGTTACCCGCTCCATCCAGACCGGTATTGGCAAACCGAACGCGGTAACTAAGCCCGGCGACGATCCACGCAAACGGATCGGCATCGGCTTCTTTGTTATCCGGCAGCGATCGGCCGCAATATCGGGAAAGAAGTCCCCGCATAATTGCATCGACTGCCGCCGTGAATCCGTCGTCTGTCGTCAGCGTTACCGTATAAGAAGAGGCTTGCTTTTTGGATCTCTTCGGGTCCGCTTTTCCTGACCCGATCCGGACATGCAGCCACGGCAAGGGGCCATCCCCCTGATGTCCGTTAACGTGACGCTCAAACTCCTTCCGACAGCTTCGGGTGAGTCGAGCCAAACCGCCAACTTCACTGGGCGGGGCGCTGACGCGGATGCGACGGAAACGGTCCGTAAATGTTTCCAGACCGGAGGATTGCGCCGATACAACGGCAACATTTGACAGTGCAAAAAGCAACACCGCAAGCGCCAAAAAATTTCCGCTCCATTGTTCGTAACCGGTATGCATCGCGTTCAAAACTCGGAAAATAAACCTGAATCACACGGGAATCGATGAATCGGGCGCGGGAAGCCCCGTCCTGGACTTGTATGGGCCGGCGCCCTCGACGGCCGGCGGAATTGGGCGCGGGAGGCCGCGCCCTGGACTTGTATGGGCCGGCGGCAGCTTTTCACGGTTGGCTCAGAAATGCGGTTCGGCAAACGCTCGCGCAGCGGCAATGGTGTCCAAGGCATGTCGAATCGGCGGATCGCGAAGCAGGTTTTGACGCAAATCTTCGTCTTTCTGTTCGAAGACCTCCGGATCCAAGCCATGGCCGCTGTACGACATTGTGATATCCGGCGCTATTGCCTTTGAACCGTCCGAAGCCGAAGCTTCACTAAAGTCCGGAACGGTTACCTCGACACCACTGGGCAAGGACAGTTCCTTAGTGTCATACGCATATCTCGGGGTGGGATCGCCGATGGTGACAACCGAGCTTTCCAAGTGAAGAAGATCAAGGAGCCGCTTTGCCTCTTTTTGGAGACCGCCCCCCACAAGCACTACCAGGGGCGCCTCGCGCGACGCAAGCGCGGTTGCCATTTCCACCGCGGATTTTTTTGCCGAATCCGCATCATTTTCGAGCCGACGCAGGTCCAGGATGGTCCAGCGAACGCTCTTGCGGTGCTTCTTTCGCAACTCCGCCGTCAGGGCTTTGGCGGTCTCGTCATCCAATCGGGAAATCCGGAGATACAGGCACCAATCGCGCAGATCAAGAATGCGCATCGCAGCCGAGTCGGCTGGTGACTCCTCATCCTCGTCTGTTGCCTGCGACACGGCTGTCGTAGACGGCGCATAACCCAACTCGGTCAGCACCGCCTCCACCACGGCGCGCCGTTTATCCGCAGAAATGTCCCGCAGAACGCCGCCCTCCGCAAGATGGGACAGCACCGTTTCAATATCCCGAAGCAATGCCTTCCCCTCAGTTACCGAGCGTTCGGAAGACGCGACCGAGGACGCCTCCTCGCCTGCTTCAGGTGCACTTGCATCCGCGGGGCCATCCTCGCCGTCCGCACGCATCGACGAAGTGCCTGCCAAACCGACGAGCACAGCCAGTAAAATGCCAAAAAGGGCATTCTTCATCGGCGACTCTCCCGGACTTCCAAGTCCGCATCCAATACCTTCCGGCTCTGCTCCGAGCGATACTCGTCAACGCGCGCCCTCACCTCCGGATCGGACACCCCCAGAATCTGAGCGGCCAGCAGTGCCGCATTTTTGACCCCGCCGCGTCCGACTCCGACGGTTGCCACAGGGATGCCGCCGGGCATTTGCACCGTGGCCAGCAGTGCGTCCATACCGTTGAGCGCGCCGCCCTCCACCGGTATACCAATAACAGGCAGTGTCGTATGTGCGGATACCACGCCGGCGAGATGAGCCGCTCCGCCTGCGGCGGCGCAGATCACCTGCAAACCCTGGTCGGGCGCCGTTTCCGCGAATTCCGCAACAATCGCGGGTGTGCGGTGGGCGGACATGACCCGAACCGTGTAGTCCAATTTGAGTTCGTCCAAGGTATCCAAAGCGGGTTCAAGCTTGGGCAAGTCGGACTTGCTTCCCATCAGTATGGCAATGCGGGGGGGGGCTTCATTCTATCTTCTCCTTTGATGTCTATGTTTTTTGGGGGACTTTTGGTTGATCGGTTTCAGGTTCTTTCTTTCGGTGTTCTGATGGTTAAATCGGGCGGCGAGATGGTCACCTTGCTGCCGGGCGGAACGGATTCGGTCAGCCAAACATTGCCGCCGATGACCGAGCCCGCTCCGATGGTAACATTGCCGAGGATCGTCGCCCCGGCGTAAATGGTCACGTCGTCCTCAATATTTGGATGACGTTTTTTGCCCTTGATGATGCGTCCGGACTCGTCCTTGGGGAAGCTCAGCGCTCCCAGCGTCACACCTTGGTACAGCTTCACATTGCGTCCGATGTCGGCGGTTTCCCCGATCACGACGCCGGTTCCGTGGTCGATGAAGAACCGTTCGCCGATAGTGGCGCCGGGATGAATGTCAATGCCGGTTTCGGCGTGGGCATACTCGCCCATGACGCGCGGAATCAAGGGAATGTCCTCCTGATACAGCACGTGAGCGATACGCTGCACCGCAATGGCGCGCGCGGCGGGATAGGCGATGACAATTTCGTCGGTGGACTGCGCGGCGGGGTCCCCGTCAAGCGCGGCGTGAATATCGGTCTTGAGCACAGTGCGGATTTCCGGCAGGTGGTCGAGCAGACCCATGACGGCATCCTCGGCTTGGCGGCGACACTGCAAAACTTCTTCGCATTGCCGCTGACAGCGGTAGGCGATGGCGCGCCGCACCTGCTCGGTCAAATCCCGAAAGGCGCCGTTGACATAGTCGCCGATGGCAAACTGCAGCCCCGCCCGGTCGAAAAACTGGCGGCCGGTATAGCCGGGAAAGCAAATTTCGAGAAGCCGTTCCAGGACGTCAAGCACGGCCTCGCGCTGCGGCATATTGGAGCCGTCCAGATGGTTGATGCCCTCTTCGTCTTCGTAGGTGGCGCAGATGCGGCTGGTAATTTCGCGAGCGCGTTCGGCGGTCCATCGGGTGCTCTGGCGCAGCTCCGGGTCCCATGGACAAGGGGAGCGTTTCGTTTGACTTTGACTGTTCATTCCGTGGCCTCTTTTTCTACGAGCAGAGTAACCGGCCCGTCGTTGGTCAGTTCCACCTGCATCATAGCACCAAATTCGCCAGTTTCCGTCCGCAATCCGCTTTCGCGAACAATTTTTACGAATTGCTCGTACATTGGGATGGAATCCGGCGGGGCAGCGGCCTTGCCGAAGCTGGGGCGACGGCCTTTGCGCGTGTCGCCGTACAGCGTAAATTGAGACACTACCAGGATTTCGCCGCCGATTTCCAGGACCGACCGATTCATTTTGCCGGCCTCGTCCTCGAAAATGCGCAAATTCAGGCATTTTTCAGCGACGAACCGCAGTTCGGCCGGTGTATCGCCGGTGCGCACCCCCAAAAAGATCAGCAGGCCGTGACCGATTCGGGCGCTTGTTCCGTCCTCGACATGCACCGCCGCACCGGAAACTCGCTGAATCAAAGCTCGCATACGGTACTCCCGTGAATTTTGTAGCTCTGCCCTCCTGGGCGGAGCTTCTTGGGCGTCGCCAGTTTCACCCTGCCGGGTGTCGTTCCCGCGGTTCGGGGGTGGATTTCTAAAAACTTACAGCCCCGTGGGCAGGTCAATAAACTCGCACTGGATATCAAACAAGGACTGAACGCGGCTCATGACCGCTTTGATGCCGGGGGTTTCCGTAGCGTAGTGTCCGCCCGCAATGACGGGAATGTCGGCTTCCACTGCGGCATGGTAGTGCTGATGGGTGAATTCGCCGGTAATCAAGCAGTTCACGCCCGCCCCTACGCAGCAATCAATGGCGTCCGCGCCACCGCCGGAGACGATTCCAACATTCAAAACTTCACGGTCGGCGGCGCCGATAATATCAGCGGTCCCCCCCGCGAACTCCGCAATTCGCTTGGCGATTTCGGCAACCGTTGCGGCTTGGGGAAGCGCGCCGGCCCAACCGATCTTCGTGCCGTGATAGGGGAAGAATGCTCGACGCTGCTCCAGTCCCAATTCGTCCGCAAACACCGCGTTGTGACCCACTTCCGGATGCATGTCCAAGGGCAAATGCGAGGCGTAGAGAGACACGCCGTTCGATAACAGAGTTCGCAATCGTCGCGCGACAACGTCGGTAACCGCTCGGATTCCGCCGCCCCACGACAGACCGTGGTGAACAAACACCAAGTCCGCGTTGCTGTCCGTGGCTGCGTCAAACAGCGACTGGCAGGCGTCCACGCCGAAAATTACCCGATTCAGTTCGCTGCAACCCTCAACTTGAAGACCGTTGTTGGATGGATCCTCAATGGCGCCGCCGGGATTCAGCAATTCATCCAAATATGTAACCAGTTGATTGCGGGAAATCATAGAATATCCTAATAAACGCTTGCTGTGCAACCCGCAAGACGAATTTTGTCCGCCGACAAACTACTCGCCGCAGCAGCCCCGGTCAAGCATTGCCGCGGGATGTGTAGTGAGTGTGGAGCAACTCGTGCGCACACTCGCTGCCGGGTTCGCCAAGATAGTTCTCATAGAGAGCTTTGATCGACGGATTTTCGTGGGACTTGCGGAGGCCCTTGCCGGAGTCGATACTGTATAAGGCCTGGCGGCGCTTTTCAAGGATCTCTGTATCACCGCGGATGTAGGGCTGCCCGCCGCCATTAAGGCAGCCGCCGGGGCAGGCCATGATCTCAATGGCGTGATACTCGGTTTCGCCGCGCTGTATTGATTCAAGCAAGGTGCGCGCGTTGCCCAATCCGGACGAAATCGCCACCTTGAGGTCCATGCCGGCGACGTTGACGGTCGCCTCCCGAATGCCCTGCATACCGCGAACTGCCTCAAAATCAATGGATTCGAGATCTTCGCCCGCCAGCCAGTCCGCCGCAGTGCGCAGCGCGGCTTCCAGCACGCCGCCGGTGGCGCCGAAGATGACTGCCGCGCCGGTGGATTCGCCCAGCGGATCGTCGTAGTCGGAGTCCTCGATATTGTCGAAGTGAATGCCGGCCTCGCGGCACATGGCCGCGAACTCGCGCGTGGAAATGACGATATCCACATCGCGGTTGCCGTCGGAGGCAAGCTCGGAGCGCGCCGCCTCGTATTTCTTGGCCAAACACGGCATGACCGATACGACGACGATGTCCTCGCGCTTGACGCCAATCTGTTCGGCAAAGTAGCTTTTGGCAATCGCTCCAAACATCTGCTGGGGCGATTTGGCCGAGGACGGAATATGCATCAAATCGGGGAACTGATGCTCGAAAAACTTAACCCATCCGGGGCAGCAGGAGGTGAGGATGGGCAGGTTCTCGCCCTTTTTGACCCGCTCGATCAGCTCGGTGGTCTCCTCCATGATGGTCAGATCGGCGCCAAAGTCGGTATCAAAAACATAATCAAAACCCAGGTGACGCAGAGCGGAGACCATTTTGCCTGTGGCGACGCCGCCCGGTTCCATGCCAAACTCCTCGCCGACGGCAACGCGCACGGCCGGGGCGGTCTGCACCACCACGGTCTTTGTCTTGTCGTTGAGCGCGCGCCATACGTTGTAGGTCCGATTCATGGCGGTCAGCGCGCCAACGGGGCAGGCGGCCACGCACTGGCCGCAGAATACGCATTTGGTTTCGCCGAGCGGACGTTCTTCAGAGGGGGCGACGACGGCCTCGAAACCGCGCCGGACGCCGGATAGGATCCCGACGGTCTGCACCTCGTTGCAGGCGGTCTCGCAGCGCCTGCACATAATGCATTTGTCCAAGTCCCGCACGATCGCCTCGTTGGCGTTGTCCAAGGGGTACTCGGTCATCTCGCCTTGATAAAGGACGGAATTAAGCCCGAAGTCGGCGGCCAGTGTCTGCAGTTCGCAGTTGCCGTTCTTGGCGCAGGTCAGGCAGTCCTTGGGGTGATCGGAAAGGATCAGATCGAGCATGGTTCGCCGAGCATTGATGGCGCGGATCGAATTGGTGTGAACGACCATGCCGTCCATCACCGGCGTGCAGCAGGCGGGCGCCAAGTTGGGACGCCCCTCGACTTCCACCACGCAGACCCGGCAGGATCCCATGCGGTGCTCGACCTCGAAGCAGTCCAGCTCGAGGTGGCAAAGCGTGGGAACATGGATGCCGAGCAGGCGCGACGCCTGCAGGATGGTGCTGTCTTTGGACACCTGGATGAGCTGATTGTTGATGGTAACATTGACCATGATGTCGGTACCTATGGCTTATGGTTGATGCTGGTTGCTAGCTTTGTTTCAAACCGCTTTCGGTCCGGCGAAACGATGCCGAACGAGCGGTGCTCCGGAGGCCGCCTGAATGGCCCGCCTATACCCGATCGATCGCGTGGAATTTGCAGACGTCGTAGCACTGACCGCACTTGATGCACTTGCTCTGGTCGATCTCGTGTTTCTGTTTGCGTTCGCCGCTAATGCAGTGGACCGGACAGGTGCGCGCGCACAGCGTGCAGCCCACGCACTTGTCGTTAACAACAAACGTGATGAGTTGCCGACAGACTCCGGATCGACACTTGCGGTCGAACACGTGCTCGTTATACTCGTCCTCAAATTGCTTCATGGTGGACAACACCGGATTGGGCGATGTCTGACCCAGGCCGCATAGCGCGGTGTCCTTGACCGTGCGCGACAGGTTGTTCAGTTTCTGCAGGGTCTGCTCCGTGCCTTTTCCGCTGCAAATTTCCTCGAGCATTTCGTGGAGCCGTTTGTTGCCGATTCGGCAGGGCGTGCACTTGCCGCAGGATTCGTCCAGTGTGAATTCAAGAAAGAACTTGGCCACATTGACCATGCAGTCGTCCTCATCCATAACGATGATGCCTCCGGATCCCATCATCGAGCCCAGTTTGCGCAGCGACTCGTAGGTGATCGGGTGGTCCAGATCCTTGTCGGTGATGCACCCGCCGGAAGGACCACCGGTCTGAACGGCCTTGAAAGCCTTGTCGTTGGTGATGCCGCCGCCGACCGTGAAGATGAGATCGCGCAGGGAGGTTCCCATCGGCACCTCGACCAAGCCCACACGGTTGACCTTGCCCGCCAGCGCGAACACCTTGGTTCCCGGACATTCGTCCGTGCCAACCCGGCGGAACCAATCAAGGCCGTTGCGGAAAATCGCCGGCACATTGGCGAAGGTCTCAACGTTGTTGACAATGGTAGGTTTGCCGTACAACCCGGAGACGGCGGGATACGGCGGCTTAAAGGTTGGCTCTCCTCGCTTGCCCTCAATGGAGTGGATCAGCGCGGTTTCCTCGCCGCAGACAAAGGCGCCCGCACCGTACTTGATCTGGATATCGAAGGAAAAGCCGCTGCCGAGGATATTGTCGCCGAGCAGGCCTTCGGCCTTTGCCCTGTCGATGCCAATCTGCAGACGCTTGACCGCCAGCGGGTACTCGGCGCGGATGTAGATGATCCCCACATGCGCACCAATGGCGTAGCCGGCGATGGCCATGGCCTCCAGCACCGCGTGCGGATCGCCCTCCAAAACGGCACGGTCCATGAACGCGCCGGGATCACCCTCGTCGGCATTGCAGATGACAAACTTCTCGGCGCTGTCCTGCGCCGCGGCAAACCCCCATTTGACGCCCGCGGGAAAACCGCCCCCGCCGCGACCGCGCAGCCCGGAATCCTTGACCAGCTGAATCACTTCATCCGGAGCATACTCGTCCAGCGCCTTAGCCAGCGCCTGGTACCCGGAATTGACCAGATAGGCATCCAAACTTTCAGGATTGATGCGCCCGCTGTTGCGCAGCACAATGCGGGTCTGGATGGAGTCGTTGAAGTTCTCCTCCATTTCCGGATAGTGCCAATTGCGCGAAAACTCCTCGACGCCGGCGGCCTCGTAGGCGCCCGCCTCGACGATTGCCGCCGCCTGGTCCGGCTTCACGTTGACGTAAAACGCGCTGTTGCCGCTAACCGTGTCGACCACCTCGATGGATGGTTCACTGTGGCACAGTCCCATGCAGCCGGTCTCGACAACTTCGTAGGCTTTGTCCAGATCGCGGTTCTCCACCTCTCTGCGGATGGCCTCCAGTACAGGCGTGGTGCCCGCGGCCACGCCGCAGGTGCCCATGGACACCAAGATGCGGCTGCGCGGCCCGCGCGCCTGCTCCATGCCCAACTCCAGGGCACGATTCTTCAGTTCTTCACGTGTCTGAATCATTGATCGGTTCTCCTGTAAAACTTGGCAGCTCTACCCTCCTGGGCGGAGCTTCTTCGGCGTCGCCCGCTTCACCCCGGCGGGTGTCGAACCTGGGGTTCGGAAAGCGACTCTTGTAAAAATGATTGCGGTTTCAGTGTTCAGCATTCAGGCGGCGAGCGAAAGTGCCGGAAAATTGTCTGAACACCGACCGCCTGCAAGAAACGAAACGTCCCCCGCGGTTCCCCTCGGGAATTGGCTACTCGCACTCGTCAATGATGTCCAGAACCATCTTCGGCGTCACTTTCCCGTACACCTTGTCGTTGACCATTACCACCGGCGCCAAACTGCAGGCGCCGACGCAGCGCAGCGAACCCAGCGAAAACATGCCGTTCTCGGCGGTCTGACCATCCTCAATGCCCAGATGACGCCGGAATTCCTCCAGTACCTTGTCCGCACCTTTGACAAAGCAGGCCGTGCCCGTGCAAACATGAATCTGATACCGGCCAACCGGCGTCTCGGTGAAATAGGAATAAAAACTAACCACGCCGTACACCTCCGACAGGTGCAGCTTCAACTTGTCGGCCACAAACAACTGCACGCTCTCCGGCAGATATCCAAACAAGCTCTGCGCGCGGTGAAGGCACTGAATCAACAGCCCGCGGTTGCGCTCGCGGTCATCCCCCACCGGCAACGAATCAATATACTGCTCCAGTTGCGCGCGCTCATCGGAACGATCGCTTGCAACTTTGTCGCTGCCGATCGGCCCATCAAACGTCTTGTGCTCAATCTTCATGCTCGCGTATCTCCTTGAAACCTCGGACAGCCAAACCGCCCCGACGTACTCGTTGCAAAAAAAACCGCCCCCAATTAATTTTTAACGCTTCAGACGCGCAATATAACAACCTTTCGGGAAAGATCAACAATTTGTTGTTACAAAAGGTGCATCAAACGGTTTGCATTCCGTCGTTCAGCTGCTAAACTTCTCTCCGGCAAACAACTGGAGCGACCGCATGAGCACCAACAACATCACCGTAGCCAACTGGGAGCTGATCCATCGCCTGTCGAACTACCGTCATGTGCTGCTGAAGCTCAAGACGCTGGGGTTTCAGCGTGTGTTTTCCGAGAACCTCGGCGATGCGCTTGGTCTGTCCGCCTCGCAGGTCCGCAAGGATTTTGCGCACTTTGAGATCTCCGGCAACCGCAAAGCTGGGTACCCGGTTGGTGCGACCATCGACCATCTCAACGAGATATTGGGCAAAACCCGCGAGCAACTTCTAATCATCGTCGGCTGCGGCAAGATCGGCAGCGCGCTAATGGGGTACAATCGTTTTGCGCGCGAGCGGATTCGCGTGGTTGCGGGCTTCGACAGCGATCCTGCACTGGTCAATCCGGACGCGCACATTCCGATCTACGACATGAGCGAAATGCCGGAGTTTGTGGCCGCCCACGAAATTCGCATCGCCATCATGACCGTACCCGAGGCGGCCGCCTCCCAAGTACTCGACCAGCTGATCCGCAGCGGCATCCGGGGCGTGTTAAACTTCGCCCCCATCCAGCTGCGCGGCACACGCAGCTGCGTAGTCCACAACGTCAACTTGGAACAGGAAGTGGAAACCCTTTTTTACTTCGCCCAACAGCGGGCGGACGCGCCGCAGCAGGCCGGCCACCAAGACGATGAAGCAGCGGACGAGCCTGAACAATTGGCATAGCCCATGCCGGTTCTCCGACTCAGCCTCTAAACAGCCAATTCGTCGCAGCTGCAGTTGCCGTTCAGCCTGCCCGTCAGCTGCGCGAGGGACAACCTTCCGGCGCATTGACTAGT